>DATKFL010000253.1:0-4547 GCA_035511355.1 Dongiaceae bacterium | reverse complement strand
GCCGGGGTCGAGGACCACTACGGCGACATGGACTTCAAGGTCGCCGGCTCGCGCGCCGGAATCACGGCGCTGCAGATGGACATCAAGATCCAGGGGATCAGCAAGGCGATCATGTCCGAGGCGCTCCAGCAGGCGCACCGCGCGCGGCTGCACATCCTCGACATCATGACCGGCACGCTCGCGCAGCCGCGCGAGCAGATCTCGTCGTTCGCGCCGCGCATCTTCACGGTGCGCATCAACAAGGACAAGATCCGCGAGGTGATCGGGCCGGGCGGCAAGATGATCCGGTCGATCGTCGAGCGCACGGGATGCAAGATCGACGTCGAGGACGACGGTCGCATCCACATCGCCTCGGTCGACGAGGCCTCGGCGCAGAAGGCGATCGAGATCATCCGCGAGATCACCGCGGAGGCCGAGATCGGCAAGACCTACATGGGCAAGGTGACCCGCATCGCCGCCTTCGGGGCGTTCGTGGAAATCCTGCCGGGCATGGAAGGGCTGTTGCACATCTCCGAGCTGGCCGAGCGGCGCGTGAACGAGGTGACCGACGAGATCAAGGAAGGCGAGGAGATCCTGGTCAAGGTCCTGGAGGTGGATGGTGATCGCATCCGGCTCAGCCGCAAGGCGGTCCTCCGCGACCAGCGCATCGAGCGCGGTGAGGAAGTCCCGCCGGAGCCGCCGCGCGAGTCGTCGGGTCGACCGCCGCGTCGTCCTTTCGGCGGCGGTGGCGGCGGCGGACGGCGGCATTCGTCACATCAACGGCACCGCTGAGGCGGGCCGTCGATCGCGCGGCGCCGCATGCGGCGCCGCCGGGAGGTCGGCGTGAGACTGGGCGCCTGGCTTCTGAGCAAGGGCAAGATCACCGAGGATCAGCTGCAGCGGGCGCTGCAGCACCGCGAGTTCTTCGGCGGTCGGATCGGCTCGAGCCTGATCGCGCTCGGGTACATCGACGAGGACGTTCTCGGCGCCTATCTCTCCGACGTCGCGGGGACGCCGTACGCGCCCGCCGCGCGCCTCGAGCACATCCCCCCCGAGACGATCGCGCTGGTCCCCGCGCGGCTCGCCGCGCAGTATCGCGTCATTCCGATCGCGCTCGAAGGACGGCGCCTCAAGCTCGCCATGCGCGACCCCCGCGACCTCATCGCGCTCGACGAGATCGCCTTCATGACCGGCATGACGATCGAGCCGCTCGTGTCGACCGATTTCCGCATCCAGAAGGGGCTGGCGCGCTATTACCAGGTGGCGGCCCCGACCGAAGCGCTGCCGCTCGCCGGCGGCATGGCGGCGCCGTCGGCGCCGTCGGCCGCCGCCTCGACCCGGCCGCGCCCGCCGGTGGCGTCGGGCCCCGGCGAGGTGGGATTCGACGGGTACCCGATCGATGCCGATCCGGAGCAGATTGACAATCCGCTCCTCCGGAGGCGCGGCGGCGCTTCACCCGGCGGCGAGCGGGAGACCGCTGCCCCCAATTCGCTCGAGCAGTGGCGGCAGGCGCAGGAAGAGATCCCCGATCAGTTCCCGGAGCCGGCGACTGCGTTCCCTTCGTCGCCTCGCCTCGGCCCGATCACGCCGACGCTCGCGGCGGCGATGTCTCCGCCGTCCGAAACCTTCGCGGCGGCGCCGGCTGCCGTGTCGTTCGCGCCGACGTTCGCCTCCCCCTTCGCCCCGGCGCCCGCGGCGCCCCCGATCCCGGATTCACCCGCGCCGCCGCCCCGGTTCGACTCCCCCGCGCCGGCGCACTCCCTGGCGCCGGCCGCGGCCGCGAGCGATTGGCCGGCACCGTCGTTCGCCACCCCGGCGCCCGCGGTCGCGCCGGTCACCCCGCCGATCGCGGACCCGCTGGACGACGCGGCCGCGCGCCTCCAGCAGGCCGACACGCGGGATGGCATCTTCGAAGTCATCCTCGGCGTCGTGGCGTCGCGCTTCCGGCGCGCCGCGCTGTTCGTCGTGCATTCCGATCGGGTGACCGGATGGAGCGGGCGCGGTCCCGGTCTCGACCCGCAGCGTCTCCGCGGCGTGACCGTGCCGTTCGACCGGCCGTCGCTGTTCGCGGTGTTCAAGTCGGGGGCTGATTTCTACCACGGCCCGGTGAGCGATCTGCCGGCCAATTCCCGCTTCTTCCTCGACCTCGGCATCCCGGTGCCGGAGCGCGTCCTGGTGATGCCGCTGGTCATCAAGGACCGGCCGACCGTGGTGCTGTACGCCGACCATGGGCTCGACAACGCCCCGGCTGCCGTCATCCCGGATCTTCGCCGGCTGCTCGCCAAGGCGGCCCTGGCGCTCGAAATCCTCATCCTGCGGCGGAAAATCACCACGCTGTGATCGAAGCCGGCGGGCCCCCTCCCCTGACCGAGGCGGAGGGGCGTGCCCTCCTCCAGACCGCGCGGGCCGCCATCCTGGCGGTCCTCGGTGAGAGACCCGGGGGCACGCCGGCGGCGCCTCCGCAGGGCCTCGAGGCGCGGCATCCGGTCTTCGTGACGCTGCACGTCGCCGGGCGGCTTCGCGGCTGCATCGGCACCCTGTCGGGCACCGAGCCGCTCCGCACCGCCGTGGCCGACTGCGCCCGCGCCGCCGCTTTCGAGGACCCCCGATTCGCACCCCTCGGCAAGGGCGAGGTCCAGGAACTGACCCTCGAGATCTCGGTCCTGGGGCCGAGGCGGCCGCTCGCCGACCCGGCGGCGCTCCGCCTCGGGGAGGAGGGCCTCGTGGTCACCTCGGGCGGCAGGAGCGGGCTCCTCCTGCCCCAGGTGGCGACGGAGCAGGGGTGGGACGTGGTCGAGTTTCTCGAAGCGACCTGCCGCAAGGCGGGACTCCCGCTCACGGCATGGCGTGACGGAGCGCGCGTGGAGCGCTTCGCGGCACAGGTGTTCCGCGAGTGCGCGGAACGCTCTAGTTGATCTCGACCATCGAGCCGACGGTGATCTCCCGCACCGAGTGGACGATCTTCACGGTGGCGGTGTGCTCGCCGGCGCTGACCACGATCAGCTGGGCGACCGGCAGCTGCGGATAATCCTCGCGGCCGTCGTCCTGGTGCAGGTCCGGGAGCGAGAAGATCTCGTTGCCGTACTTGAAATCGTACGGCGGCATCCAGTGCTTGCGATCGGCACGCACGTCGGCGAACGCGGTCAGGAAGTCACCCGGCTGGAGACCATCCTCGCTGCCGAGATCGATCTGCACGACGTCGCCAGCGGCCACGTTCACCTTCGTGTCGCGCGCGTGGATGACGAATCCGGTCGCCTTGCCGTTCAGCTCGACGCCCAGGGGGTCGAACGGCGGGAGGGCGCGGACCGGCACCGGCTTGGCGTCGATCGGCACCAGCGCGTCCCCGACCCGGATCTCGTCGCAGGCGAACGAGACCGCAGCGATCGCGGTGTCGGCGAGGACCTTGATGACGGTCACTTCGCCGTTGCGGCGGTAGTAGTTGCCCAGGGTGCCCCCGGTCTCCGGGTGCAGCACCGTCCCCTCGCGTTCCACGATGCTGAACTTGGCGCCCGCCACCATGCGCGGGTCGTTCTTGCCCTTGTTCAGGTAAAGGAGGCTTCCGACCGTGACGCCTTCGTAGACCGGCTCATCGTTCTCGGCGATGTACAGGTCGTGACGCTTGTCGTCTTCGGCGATGTACCCGGCGCAGCGCACCTCGTCGAAGTCGACGAGCGCGCCGCTGTCCGACGAGCCGCCCGGATAGCTCCCCGAGCGGCCGGTCGATTTCGGCGTTCCGGCCGGCGCCGACGGCGCGGCAGCCAGCGGCTCCGGAACGGCATCGGTCTCGTCGCCGGGGGCCTGCAGCGCGCCCAGCTCGCTCGGCGGAGCACCCTCCTGACCCTGCGGGACGATCTCGGCCGGCACCCCGGCGTTCTCGCCCGCCTGGGTCACCACCACCGGCCGTGGCGGCACCAGGACCGGGTCGCCGGGATAGATCCAGTGCGAATCGGTGATGTACCGGTTCTTGTCCCACAGCTGCGGCCACAGGTACGGGTTGTTGTAGGTCAGGTCGGCGAGGCCCCAGAGCGTCTCCCCCGGCACGATGATGTGCAAGGTCGAGTCCGGCGGGAACGATTCGGGGTCGGGCGGGTTGTATGGGGTCCAGTGGTTCCCCACCAGCTTGAGATTCCTGGGCGGCGCGGTCGACCCGCTCTCGGCCGGGATCGTCCGGCGCGGCGCGGGGCTCGCGGCGGGCTTGTCGGCGGGCTTCTCGGCGGGCGCCACGACCGGCGCGGGCTCGACGGTGGCGCCGGCGGGTGCCGTGCCGGGCTCGTCCTGGGCCGCGCTCGGGGCCAGCCCCAAGAGGCCGCAGGCCAGCGCCAGAGCGGATGCAACAGCCACAAATGGCGACTTGCAGGTCGGCATCGTCGTCTCTCCTCACGGCCGTCCGCAGAGAAGCGCGGCGGAGTACGGCACGGTTGGAGAAATTAGGTTCCGGGAACGCGAAGTCAAGGAGCCTGCGCCGCTTCGCCGCGGGATGACGAACCTGTGATCCGGATCGACGGCGCGGCGGGACGCCGTGGGTTCAGCGCGGCGACGCGCCAGGGGCGGAGGCCGGCGGCGACGTG
>DATKFL010000252.1:0-3734 GCA_035511355.1 Dongiaceae bacterium | reverse complement strand
CCGCCGCGACGCCGCCGTGCGGGCGCCCCGCCTTGAGGCGCTCCAGAATTTCCACCTGGCGCTCGGTGCCGACCCGGCACGGAACGCACTGGCCGCACGACTCGTCGCGGAAGAACGCCGCGATCCGCAGCACGATCGCCTAGAGGTCGGCCGACGTGTCGAACGCCATCACCACCCCCGACCCGAGCGACGCGCCGATCGCCCGCGCCCCTTCGAAGGTGAGCGGCGTGTCGAGCTGGTCGGGGGTCACGAACCCGCCCGCCGCGCCGCCGAGGAGGACCGCCCGGAGCGGCCGGCCGCCGGCGATGCCGCCGGCGAGATCGAGGAGGTTCCCGAGGGTCGCCCCGAACGGGACCTCGTACACCCCCGGCCGCGCCACCGCGCCCGACAGGCAGAACAGCTTGGTCCCGGTCGACCCGGCGGTGCCGACCGCGGCGTAGGCCGGCCCGCCGCCGAGGACGATCGGCAGGACGCCGGCGAGCGTCTCGACGTTGTTGATCACCGTCGGCTTGCCGAACAGCCCGGCGTTCACCGGGAAGGGCGGCTTGTTGCGCGGCTCGCCCCGGAGCCCTTCGATCGAGTTGAACAGCGCCGTCTCCTCGCCGCAGATGTAGGCGCCGGCGCCGCGGCGCACCTCGAGGTCGAAGTCGAACGCCGTCCCCTGGATGCCGACCCCGAGCAGGCCGCGGGTGCGCGCCGCCGCGATCGCCGCCTCGAGGCGCGCCGCCGCACGCGGGTACTCGCCGCGGATGTAGATCCAGCCGCGCTCGCATCCGGTGGCGAAGGCGGCGATGCTCATCGCCTCGACCACGGCGAACGGATCCTGCTCCATCAGGAGGCGGTCCTTGAAGGTGCCGGGCTCCGACTCGTCGGCGTTGCAGACCAGGTGGTGCGGGCGGACCGGGTTCTTCGCCACCGCCTCCCACTTGCGCGCGGTCGGGAAGGCGGCACCGCCGCGCCCGACCAGTTTCGCGTCGAGCACTTCGCGCAGCACCCCCTCGGGGCCGAGGGCGAGCGCGCGGCGCAGCGCCTCGTACCCGCCATGCGCGCGGTAGTCGTCGAGGCTCGCCGGATCGACCCGGCCGACGCGGCGCAGGAGGACGAGGCCGGCGGTCGCCGGCGGATCGAGCGTCTGCGGCGCCTCGGGGATCCCGGCGCGCGGCGGATCGGCGTCCGGTCCGGGTCGATCGCGCCCGAGGCCGGCGATCACGCCGTCGGCGTTGATCGGCGCAACCGCCTCGTCGGCGGCGCGCCGCCCGGCGCGCTGGAACAGCGCCGCCGGCCCGCGCTCGCACAGGCCGAGGCAGGGCGATCGGTGCCAGGTCGCCCGGCCGTCCTGCGCCGGCGTGCCGGCCGGGCCGAGCCGGCGCTCGACCTCGGCGCACAGCGCCTCGGCCCCCTTCAGGCGGCAGGCGATGTCGTCGCACAGGTGCGCGACGCGCGGCGGCTGCGGGGTGACCGCGAGGAGCGCGTAGAACGTCGCGACCCCGTACGCCTCGGCCGGCGGCACGTCGAGGCGGCGGCAGATGTAGTTGAGCGCCCCCGGGGTGATGTAGCCGACCCGCCCCTGCGCCGCCTGCAGGGCCGGCAGCAGCAGGTCGCGCCGCCCCTGCGCGCCGAGCCCTCCGGCCGCGACATGCCCGTCGAACTCCATCCGGCGCGCGCCGCCGTCCCAGCCGCCGGACGGCGGGCCGAGCAATGCGTCGAGGGCGGATCGCTCGTCGTCGGTGGGGACGGCGCCCGGAATGAGCTTCAGATCCACTCAGCGCCCTGCGCCGGCCGCGGCGCGCCGCCGGCGCGCCGGAAGCGGCTCGATCCGGATGGCGGTCGCCTTGAACTCGGCGGTCCCCGACTTCGGATCGGTGGCATCGATGGTGATCAGGTTGGTCGCCACCTCGTCCTGGAAATGCAGCGTCATGAAGGCGAGGCCGGGCCGGAGGGTCTCGTCGTAGCGCGCCGCCACCTCGAGGGCGCCGCGCCGCGACACCACCCGCACCATCGCGCCATCGGCGACGCCGAGGCGCGCGCCGTCCTCCGGCGCGATGTCGAGGCTTTCCGGGCGCCGCAGCGGCGAGGTGTAGCCGCCGGTCTGCACGCCGGTGTTGTACGAGTCGAGCCGCCGCCCCGTGGTCAGCCGGATCGGGAACTCCTCCGAAAGGCGATCGACCGGTGGATCGTGCGCCACCACGTTGAACGGCGCGGCAGTTCCGCGACGCGGCTCCTCCCAGAGCCGGCCGTGCAGGAACGGGCTCCCGGGATGGCTCTCGTCCGGGCAGGGCCAGGCCAGCCCGCCGAGCGCCTCGAGCCGGGCGTACGACATGCCGCCGTGCCACGACGACAGGCTCCGCAGCTCGTTCCAGGTCTCCTCGGCGGTCGGCTGTCCCCATCCGGCGCCCATCCGCTCCGCGAGATCCGCGAGGATGCGCATGTCGTCGCGCGCCTCGCCCGGCGGGTCGAGCGCCTTGCGCACGCGCTGCACCCGCCGCTCGCTCGAGGTGACCGTCCCCTCCGCCTCGCACCACGACGCCGCGGCCGGCAGGACCACGTGCGCCAGCTCCGCCGTCTTGGTCAGGAACATGTCCTGCACGACGATGTGCTCGAGACTTTCGAGGAGTTTCATGGCGCGCGTCTGGTCGGCCTCCGACTGCGCCGGGTTCTCGCCGAGGACGAAGATCGATTTCAGCGTGCCGTGCTCGATCGCCTCGAACATCTGCGACAGGTGCAGCCCGCGCGTCGTCGGTATCGGGCGGCCCCAGACCGCCTCGAAGCGCCCGCGGTCGGCGTCGCTCTCGACGTCGACGCCGCCCGGCAGCTTGTTCGGCAACGCCCCCATGTCGCCGCCCCCTTGCACGTTGTTCTGGCCCCGGAGCGGCACCAGCCCCGAACCCCAGCGACCGACATGCCCG
The DNA here is from genome assembly GCA_035511355.1 of Dongiaceae bacterium. Taxonomy (GTDB): domain Bacteria; phylum Acidobacteriota; class Polarisedimenticolia; order Gp22-AA2; family Gp22-AA2; genus DATKFL01. The sequence continues at coordinate 828 of DATKFL010000252.1, read as the reverse complement.
GTCAATAGCGCGAGATTGATCAGCGCGAAGACGTTGTCGACCGCGTTGTGGTGCTCGGTGATGCCGAGCGTCCAGCAGAGCTGCGCCCGATCGGCGCGCGCGTAGGCGTGCGCCAGGTCGCGAATCGCCGCCGCCGGGATGCCGGTCTCGCGCTCGCCGTACTGGAGCGTGCACTCCTCGATCGAGGCGCGCCAGGCGTCGAAGCCGCTGGTCGCGCGCTCGATGAACTCCCGGTTGTGCAGCCCCGAGACGACGATCTCGCGCGCCACCGCGTTCGCCAGGGCGACGTCGCTGCCGACGTCGAGCCCGAGCCAGAGGTCGGCCCACTGCGCGGAGACCGTCCGCCGCGGATCGACGACCATCAGGCGCGCCCCGTTCTTCACGCCCCGGAGGACGTGATGGAAATAGATCGGGTGCGCCTCACGGGCGTTCGAGCCCCAGAGGATGATGAGGTCGGTCTCCTCGACCTCGCGATAGCTGCTCGTCCCGCCACCCGCCCCGAAGACCGTCGTCAGACCGACGACGGAAGGGGCGTGTCACGTCCGGTTGCAGGAATCGATGTTGTTGCTGCCGAGTCCGACGCGGGCGAACTTCTGCGCGAGGTAGTTCACCTCGTTGGTCGCCTTGGAGCAGGAGAAGAGGCCGATCGCCTCCCCCCCGTGCGCGTCGCGGATGCGCCGGAAACCGTCCGCCGCGCGATCGAGGGCTTCATCCCACGACGCGCGCCGAAGACCGTTTCCGTCCCGCACCAGCGGCTCGGTCAGCCGCGTGTAGCGTGCCACCATGCGCTCCTGAGTGGGCGCCGGACCCGAGTGTCCGGACGCGGCG
>DATKFL010000251.1:0-8160 GCA_035511355.1 Dongiaceae bacterium | reverse complement strand
CCGCGATCCCCGCGGCCGACCAGGCGGTGAGCAAGACGCCGTGAATCGCCCCGACCTGCACGGTCCCGAACATATCGCGCAGATACGCCGGAATCGTCGCGAAGCCGCCGCCGTACATCGTCAGGATGACGCAGAAGATCGCGACGAAGAGCGGCACGCTCCCGGCGCCGCCGGCGGCGGGCACCGAGGCGTACAGCGCGATGCCGAGGGCGAAGAAGATCGCGTAGGTCGTCCTGCGCCCGATCCGATCGGACAGGCTGGCCCAGCCGATCCGTCCCGCGATGTTGAAGAGCGACAGCAGTCCGACGAACCCGGCCGCCGCCGAGGCCGTGACCCGCCCCCGGAAGATCTCCTGGATCATCGGCGAGGCCTGCTCGAGCACGCCGATGCCGGCGCTGACGTTGGCGCACAGGACGACCCATAGCAGCCAGAACTGCGGCGTCTTCCAGGCTTCGTCCGCCGTCGCGCTGCGGCCGGTCGCCTGCGCGTCCGCACCCGCGGGCGGGGCCCATCCTTGCGGCCGCCATCCGGGAGGCGGCAGGCGGTAGCCGAAGGCGCCGCACAGCATCGCCGCGAGATACAGCACTCCCATGACGACGAAGGTCGCGCCGACTCCCGTCGAGGTGGTCGACGCGAATTGCCGCATGAGCAGGTCGGCCAGCGGCGCGCCGATGAGCGCGCCGCCGCCGAACCCCATGATCGCCATCCCGGTCGCCATGCCGCGGCGATCCGGGAACCACTTGAGGAGGGTCGAGACCGGCGAGATGTAGCCCAGCCCGAGACCGCACCCGCCGATGAGGCCGTTGCCGAGGTAGACGAGCCAAAGCGCGTGCAGGCGCACGCCGAGCGCCGCGACCAGGTACCCGCCGCCCCAGCAGAGCGCCGCCGCGACCCCCGCCTTGCGCGGCCCGGCTCGCTCCACCCAGCGCCCGAAGAGCGCCGCCGACAGCCCGAGGACGACGATGAAGATGGTGAAGACGAGCGCGATCTGCGTCTGCGACCAGTCGTCCGGCGCCGGCTGCGTGATCCCGATCAGGCGCGTGAGCGGCAGCTTGAAGACGCTGTAGGCGTACGCCTGGCCGATGGAGAGATGGATCGCGAGCGCCGCCGGCGGCTGGAGCCAGCGATTGAAGCCCGGCTTCGCGATGATCCGATCGCGGTCGAGGATCCCCAGGGACGGCACGGTGGCGCATTCTGCCATGACCTCGGCAGCGGCAGGCTCCGAATGCGCCGCTCCGAGGCGGGCCGCGATGGTTTACGACCGCGTGACAGTCGAGACATCTTTTTACCTCGAACGATCGCAACGACCCGGCTCGGGAGCCGTAGAGTCGTGGCGCGAGGTGACACGGCATGCGCATCGTCGTCGCGGGAATCGTCGGAGTCCTTCTCCCCTTTCTCGTCGCCGCAGGAGGCGACGCGCCGCCGGCGGCCGCGGCAGCGCCCGCCGGGACGCCGGAGGCTCCGTTCGAATGGATCAAGAGTCTCGTCGGGGACTGGGAAGGGACGCTCGAGTGGTCGGGAGCCCGCACCGGGAAGGGCGACCTGCGCGCGCTCTACCGGCTCACCGGGAACGGCAGTGCGGTCGTCGAAGACCTCATCATGGGCGAGGTCCCGAGCATGACGAGCGTCTACCACCTCGACGGCGCCGATCTGCGCATGACGCACTACTGCGCCGCGGGCAACCAGCCGCGCCTCAAGGCGACCGGGATCGACCCGAAAGAGCACGCGCTGCACTTCGACCTGGTCGACGTCACCAACCTCAAGAGCCCGACGGCGGGGCACGTGACCAGGGTCGACCTGAAAGTCGTCGATCCGAACCACCTGAACCTGACCTTCACCTTCGAGGGGTCCGGACGCGAGGCCTACGAAGCGATCCAGGTGACGCGCCGTCCCGCGCACTGACCCCGGTTGCGCCACACTCCGGTCTCGACGGGACGCGCCCCGCGGGGATAGGCTTCCGCCGCCAATCCCGACATCGGCTTCCGGAGGTCGCATGTCTTCGATGCTTCGTCGTGTGAGCGTTCTTGTCCTGTCGAGCCTGGTCGCGGCCGTCGCCGCCGAGGCGCCGCCCGCGTCCGCCGCCACGGCGCCGCGCGCCGCGATGCCGGCGGCGCCCGCCGACCGGTTCCAGCCGATCGATGTCTTCGGCCTCGAATGGGCGTCGGATCCGCAGATCTCTCCCGACGGGCGGCGGATCGCCTACGTGCGCAACTCGATGGACGTGATGAAGGATCGCCGGCGCTCCCAGATCTGGCTCCTGGACGCCGACGGCGGCGACCACCGCCCGATCACCTCGGGCGGCGGCGAGTTCTCGCCGCGCTGGTCGCCGGACGGCAAGCGTCTCGCCTATGCGGCAGTCGAGGGCGACTCGGTGCAGCTGTTCGTGCGCTGGATGGACAACGGCGCGACCGCGCGCCTGGCGCAGCTGCAGCGCTCGCCGGCCGGCATCGCCTGGTCGCCGGACGGCAAATCGATCGCCTTCACCATGCTGGTCCCCGCCGACCCCGAGCCATTCGTGAAGATGCCGCCGAAGCCGGACGGCGCCGAGTGGGCGAAGCCGCCCAAGGTGATCACCCACGTGGTCTACCGCGCCGACGGCGAGGGATACCTCGAAGAGGGGTTCACCCAGCTCTTCGTCGTCCCCTCCGAAGGCGGCACGCCGCGCCAGATCTCCTCGGGCCCGTACCACCACGACGGAGTCCCGGTCTGGACCCCCGACGGGAAGTTCCTCCTGATCGCCGCCAACCGCAGCGCCGACTGGGAGTACCAGGCGATGGACACGGAAATCTTCGAGTTCGCCGTCGCCGACGGGAAGATGCGTGCGCTGACCGATCGGCGCGGCCCCGACGCGGCGCCCGTCGTCTCGCCCGACGGCCGGCTGATCGCCTACACGGGGTTCGACGATCACTTCCAGGGTTACCAGGTCACGCACCTGTACGTCATGAACCGCGACGGCAGCGGGTCGCACCTCCTGACCGGTTCGTACGACCGCGACATCGAACGGCCGCGCTTCAGCCGCGATGGCAAGCGGATCTACTTCGAGACCGCCGATCAGGGGAACGGCAAGATCGGCTCGATCGCGGTCGACGGCGCGGCCGGCACGAAGCCGGAGATCCTCGCGTCGGATGTCGGCGGCGGCGATCTCGGGCGTCCGTACGGCGGCGGCTCGTACTCGCTGGCGTCAGGGGCGGGCGACGGAGCCGGCCGCTTCGCCTACACCTGGACCCGGCCCGAGCGTCCGCCCGAGGTGGCGATCGGCGGCGCGGGCGCGAAACCGACCGTGCTGACCCACCTGAACGACGACCTGTTCGCCGGCAAGATGCTCGCCTCGACCGAGGAGATCTGGACCGAGTCGTCGTTCGACAAGCGCCGCATCGAGGGCTGGATCGTGAAGCCCGCCGGATTCGACCCGGCGAAGAAGTATCCGATGATCCTGGAGATCCACGGCGGCCCGTTCGCCGACTACGGCGATCGCTGGGGCGCCGAGATGCAGCTCTACGCCGCGGCCGGGTACGTCGTGCTCTATTCGAACCCGCGCGGCTCGACGTCGTACGGCGAGGAGTTCGGGAACCTCATCCATCACGCCTACCCGGGGAACGACTACGACGATCTGATGTCGCTGGTCGACGCGACCCTCGCGCGCGGCTACGTCGACCCGGCGAACCTGTTCGTCACCGGCGGCAGCGGCGGCGGCGTGCTGACCGCCTGGATCGTCGGCAAGACCGATCGCTTCCGCGCCGCGGTCTCCGCCAAGCCGGTGATCAACTGGACCAGCTTCGTCCTGACCGCCGACCAGACGAACTTTTTCACGCGCTACTGGTTCGCCTCGCCGCCCTGGGAGAAGCCGGACGACTACCTGAAGCGCTCGCCGCTGTCGTTCGTCGGGAACGTGAAGACCCCCACCATGCTCCTGACCGGCGAGGCCGACTACCGCACGCCGATCTCCGAGTCGGAGCAGTTCTACGAGGCGCTCAAGCTGCGGAAGATCGACACGGCCCTCGTGCGCGTCCCCGACGCCTCGCACGAGATGATTTCCCGTCCGAGCTGGCTGATCGCCAAGTCGGCGCACATCCTGGCCTGGTTCGAGAAGTACCGCCGGCCGACGGTGTCGTAACGGCCGGAGGGCCTAGCGCTTCGTCGTCTTGACGGCGCCGCGGAACCGCCCGGTCATCAGCAGAAGGCGGTGGCTGCCGACTTCGATCTCGTCGAGGTTCTTGAGACGCTGGGCGACGTTCGCCGGCAGGCGGCGGTCGTTGACGCTGGTGCCGTTGCGGCTTCCGAGGTCGACGATCGTCACGACCGAGCCTTCGACGCGGATCTTGCAGTGCTGCTTGCTGATCTGCTCGTCCTCGATCGATACCCCCGCCTCCTCGCCCCGGCCCAGCACGGTCTCGGTCCGGACGATGCGGTAGACGGCGGTGGCGTCGTCGCCGTCGACGACGACCAGGACGAAGGCGTGCGGCGCGCCGAACGGGACCTCGCGGGTCCGCTCGTCGACGGTCTCGGTGATCGCTGCGGCGGCGTTGCGGTCGGTGGTCATGCGGTCAATGTCGGGGTCGCCGCCGCCCCTGTCAAGCCGTCCATGGTGGCGCGCAGCTTGTTGCACGCAATAGCGCGCTCCCGAGGGGAGGGGCGGGAGTCAGGCCCCTGCCTCCGGCGCAACTCGGCAGGATGGCTAAGTCATTCTACTGGTATGATTTAGCACAATCGAGCAACAAGCTGTGCGCCACCATGGACTCTTTCACCGGGCGGCGGCGGGGCGCTTCCCGCCCCCCGGGTTGACGCCCCAACCCCCGTCGGGCGTACCATGCGGGCGAATCCCCCCGGCGCGGCCGCGAAGGACATTCGGCCGCGCGATGACCCGAGGAGCCGCATGGCCGCATGGCGCTGGCCTTCGATACCCGGACTGACCCGCCGGCGCGCGAGCGCCGGGCCGCGCCGGGTGTGGCTCGACCTGGGGCAGTTCAGGATCCTGATCAACAAGCACCGGGCCCTCGAGCAGTGGCAGGACCACGGCATGGGCCTGCTCCGGACGATCCTGCGGGACAACGGGGTCGAGACCGACATGTTCTCGACCCGCGCCTGCCGATCGTGGCGCCAGGTGCGCCGGCGCCTGCGCGGCTACGACGTGCTGATCATGAACGTGCGCAGCTACACCTTCCCGATGGCCTATCGGGCGGCCCGGATCTTCAAGGAGCTCAATCCGCGCGGCATCGTCATCACCGGCGGCATGCATGCCACCGTCGCGCTCTCGGAGATGACCGCGATCGAGGAGTTCGACAGGATCTGCCAGGGGCCGGGCGAGGGGATCATCGTCGATCTCATCCGCGACCCCGGCGCCTTCCCGCGGGTGGTCAACGGTGTCGGCGCGAAATCGATGGGCGAGTGGCCGATGATGGACCGGACCCTCTGGCCCCGCCCGACCGGCTTCAAGCTGAAGCGCCGCTTCCACTGGCCGCTCGAGCCGACCAAGGGATGGGGCCCGGCGCCGGTGGCGACCATCATGACCAGCCGCGTCTGTCCGTGGCAGTGCTCGTTCTGCAACGAGAACTCCTACATCCCGAACATGGAACGCCGGCCGGTGGACATGGTGATCGACGAGCTGAACCACCTCGACCGCACCTACGGGCCGATCGGCTCGGTGGTCATCCACGACTCGATGTTCTTCCAGAACCCCAACTGGCTCAGGGAATGGATCGACAAGTACCCGCGCCGCGCCAACCAGGTCTGGCCCTACTGGGCGGCGGGGCGCGCCGACACGGTCCGCCAGTGGCCCGACCTGTTCGAGGCGCTCCTGCGCGAGACCAACTGGAGGACCGTCTCGATCGGATTCGAGTCGGGGAGCGACCGGGTCCTCCGGATCCTCAACAAGGAGTGCAACGAGGAGGACAACTTCTTCACCATCGACCTGCTCAACCGGATCGGCGACGACCTGGAGCGCAAGGGGAAGAAGGCGCCGGTCTTCTGGTCGAACATCATGCTGGCCATCCCGGGCGAGACGCGCGAGGATGCCTTCAAGACGATGCGCATGCTGAAGTACATGCAGCGCGCCATCCCGACCGTGTCGTACTACGCCCCCTATCCCGGTTCGGTCCTCGGGCACCAGCTGATCGCCGAGGGGAAGAGCCTGATGACCAAGGAGAACTACCACCGCTTCGCCGGCGACGAGAAGGTCCGGGGGATCGACTACGCCTTCTACAAGGACCTGCTCGCCGGGAAGTACGACGCCGAGATCAACAACGGTCTCTCGGACCTGGTCCGGCGGCGCAAGGGCACCTACACCGACTCCCTGGTCGAGGCCTGACCTCGTGGGCAGCTTCAGCAATCCCCACTACATGTTCCTGTTCGAGATGAAGAACGGCCGGAAGAAGCTCGCCTACGGCCAGTCCCCCGAGGACGCCCTGGAGATCCTGGGCTATCGCCTCACCCCGGAGGAGATGGACGAGATCCTCAGGGACCAGTACGTCCGGGTATCCCAGCGGAAGCTGCAGGAGTTCGTGCACCTGCTCGGCTAGGCCGCGGGGCCGCGGCGCCGCGATCAGAGCGGGTGCCGGTATCCCATCAGGATCTTGACCACGGTGTCGCTGACGTTGTCCGCCAGGTATTCGGGCGGCGGCGTCCAGGGACGGCTGCGCGCCAGGGCGACCTCGACCGCCTTGAGGATCGAATCCGGGTCGGCGCCGGTGAGGATGTTGCTGCCGTGCTCGACAGTCTCGGGGCGCTCGGTCACGTCCCGGAGGGTCACGTTGGGGATGTTGAAGACGCAGCACTCCTCCTGCACCGTCCCGCTGTCGCTCAGGACACAATGCGCGTTCTTCTCGAGCCAGACGAAGTCGAGGAAGCCGAGCGGATCGAGGAGCCGCACCTCCGGGTTCGCCGAGGTCGCCCCCTGGCGGGTCATCTGGTCGCGGGTGCGCGGGTGGACGCTGCAGATCACCGGCACGCCGTGCCGCCGCTGCAACCGATCGAACGCGTCCAGGAAGGCGGCGAGCCGATCGGGGAGGTCGACGTTCTCCGCCCGGTGCAGCGTGACCAGGAGGAACCGGCCCGGCGCCACGCCGAGGCGGGCGGCGATCCCCGACGCGGCGATCTCCTTCTCGTAGCGGCGCAGGACCTCGAGGATCGGGTTCCCGGTCACGAAGATGCGCGCCGGATGAATCCCCTCGCGCAGGAGGTTGGCCCGGCTGCGCTCGGTGTACGGCATCAGCACGTCGCTGCTGTGATCGATCACCCGTCGATTGACTTCCTCCGGGACGCGATCGTCGAAGCAGCGGTTGCCGGCTTCCATGTGGTAGACCGGCACGCCGCGCCGCTTGGCGACCAGGGCGGCGAGCCCGCTGTTGGTGTCGCCGAGCACCAGCAGCCGGTCGGGCTGGAATTCGGTGATCAGCTCCTCGGTCGCTTCGAGGATTTTCCCCGCCTGGCCGCCGAACCCCGCGGCCCGGATGCCGAGGTTGCGGTCCGGCGGGCGCACGCCGAGCTCCCTGAAGAAGACGTCGCTCAGCCCCTCGGCGAAGTTCTGCCCCGTGTGCACCACGACGTGCGTCGAGAGGGCGTCGAGTCTCGGGATGATCTGGCTCAGCCGGATGATCTCCGGGCGGGTTCCGAGGACGGTGAGGATCTTCATCGCAGAAGCTCGTCCTCGCCGCTCACGTCCTCGATCCGCAGCCGCTGGCGGACCAGGAGATCGACGGTCTCCTCGTAGGTCATCAGGTCGTCGGCCGAGGTGAACTCGCGGGTCAGCGCCGGCGCCGGCGGCGCGCCCTTGCAGACTTCCGGGAGGATCGAGCGGATCGCATAGTAGGCGCCGCGCTCGACCGTCCGGTAAATCTCCTCCTCGGAAACCATGATCTCGTGCACCTTCTCGCCGGGGCGGATGCCGGTCACCTTGACCGCGATTTTGCGATCCCCGATCAAGGCGCGGGCGAGGTCGACGACCCGGGCGCCGCGCAGGCGCGGGACGTAGGTTTCGCCGCGCTCGGCGGTGTCGACCGCCGCGAGCACGGTGTCGACCGCCTGCTCGAGACTCAGGAGGAAGCGGGTCATCTCCTCGGTCGTGATGGTGACCGGGCCGCCGGCGCGAATCTGGTGATGGAACAGGGGGACCACCGATCCGCGCGACGCCAGGACGTTGCCGTAGCGGACGCAGATGAACCGGAC
>DATKFL010000250.1:0-5668 GCA_035511355.1 Dongiaceae bacterium | reverse complement strand
GCTCACCTGGCGGCCGGTCCGGAGCGGCCGCCCCACCGGTACGGTCTTCGTCGAGCCGCGTGCCGACGGGCTGTACGCGCTGGCGCTGATTCTGCCGGGCGATCCGGGCGCGCCCGCGGAGGCCACCGCGGCCTCCGCCCCTCGGAAGACCGACGACCCGGGTCTGCCGACGCGCACTCTTTTCATCGTCGATGTCTCCGGCTCGATGGAGGGGCCGTCGCTGGCGCAGGCCAAAGAGGCGTTGATCGCGGCGCTCGGCCGGCTCGGCCCGGCCGACCTGTTCAACATCCTCAAGTTCTCGAGCAGCAGCGCGGCCTGGCGCGACACCTTCCAGTCGGCGACGCCGACCCGGCTCGACGAAGCGACCGCCTGGGTGCGGGCCCTCGGCGCCGGCGGCGGCACCGAGATCCTCGAGGTGCTGCGGCACGCCGGGACCCTCATCGAGTCGGAGCCGAGCCGGATGGTGACCCGCGCCATCCTGATCACCGACGGCGCCGTGGAGGCCGACGACGACGCGATCGCCGCGTCGACCCGCGGCCTCGGCGAGACCCGCCTGCACGCGGTCGGCATCGGCCCGGCCCCCAACCGGCCGCTGATGCGCGCCCTGGCGCGTCACGGTCGCGGCGCGACCGAGTTCATCGGCAGCGTCGACGAGGTCGGCGCGCGGCTCGGGGAGTTCTTCGACCGCATCCGCCGGCCGGTCCTGGCCGATCTCTCGATCACCTGGGACGGCCTGCCGCCGCTCGACACCCGCCCGGAGCGGATCCCGGACCTGCACTCGGGCGAGCCGCTCCTGGTCTCGCTGCGGCTCGATCCGGCGGCGCGCGGCGCGCAGGGGGTGCTGCGCGGGGTCACCGCCGGCGGACCATTCGAGACGCCGCTCGCCATCGCCCCCGACGCGCCGCGGGGCTCCGGCATCGCGGCCCGCTGGGCGCGGGCGCGCATCGCCGATCTCCTCGACGGGCTCGCGTCGGGCGCGGGCGAGGCGGCGGTGCGCGCCGCGGTCCTGCCGATCGCCATCGAGCATTCGCTCGTGACGCCCTACACCAGCCTGGTCGCGGTCGAGGAGCGGGTGACGGCGGCCGGCCCCTCGACCCCCGCCGAAGCGGCGAGCGTGGCGCCCGGCTCCGCCGGCGACGGCTCCGAGCTGGTCATGGGCGGCACCGACAATCCGTTCTGGCTCAGGCTCGGCGTCGTCTGCCTGGCGTTCGGCCTGGCGCTCGCTCTCGTCGCCCGGTTCCTGCCGTGATCCCTCGCTTGCTTTCGGGCGCGGCGCTCGCGGCCCTGCTGTGCGGCGGAGTGCTGCTCGGGCGCGATCTCTACCTGCGCTCCAAGGGAGCGCTCGCCGGGGTTCTCATCGACCGCGCCTGGGCGGCGCGCCTCGACGACGGCCGGCTGCACCGGCCGTGGCCCTGGGCCGACTTCACCCCGGTGGCGCGACTCGAGGTGGGCCGCCTCGGCATCGACGCGCCGATCCTCTCGGACGCCACCGGCCGCACGATGGCGTTCGGGCTCGGCTGGATCGTCGGGAGCGCGCCGCTCGACGCGGTCGCCGGCTCGGCCGCGGCGACCGGTCCGGCCGGGCGCTTCGGAGTCACCGCCGTCGGCGGCCATCGTGACACCGGGGCGGCGTTCCTCGAGGATCTGCGCGTCGGCGACACCCTGGTGCTGCGCACCGGTGCGGCGCCGCAGCGCTTCCGCGTCGTCTCCCTCGACGTGGTCGACGCGCGCGCCGCCCGCGTCGCGCCACCCTCGGACGCCGCCGTCGACGACGGCCGCCGGTTGCTGCTGGTCACCTGCTGGCCGTTTCGCGCCGCGTGGCATGGCAACCAGCGCTTCGTCGTGGAGTGCGCCCTCGAGTCTTGACAGCACGCGGCGAGCGCTGCTATTCCTCCCGGACCACGCCGCGTCCTGCGTTCCGATCCGGGAGGTCCGATGCCACCCAAGCCCACCGTCCCGCCACGGCGCTTTTCCCTTTCCGAGGTGCTGGGGCAGGAGGCCGACTATCTGCGGGAACGACGTCGCCTGGCCGACGCGGCGATTCCGGCAGCCGATCGCGCCCGCGCGGAGATGCATCTCGCCGCCGATCGCCGGCCGGTCGGCCTGGCGTTCTCGGGGGGCGGCATCCGCTCCGCCACCTTCAACCTCGGCGTCCTGCAGGCGCTCTCCTCCCAGCGCATCCTGCCGCACATCGACTACCTCAGCACCGTTTCGGGCGGCGGCTACATCGGGTCGTGCCTTTCGTCGCTGTTGTCGCGGCGGCAGCCGCAGCCGCCGGTCAAGGACGAGGAACCGAAACCGCTGGAGAAGAACGGCGACTACCGGATCGGCGATCCGCCGGATCCCGCCCCCGCGTTCGGGACCCACCCCGAAAGCTTCCCCTTCAACCCCGAGCCGGAGCAGAAGGCCGACGCCAACGGGCTGGACGGGAGAAAGCAGGTGCGGCACCTGCGCACGCACGGCGACTTCATCATCGCGCGGCAGCAGGTGTTCTCCCGCGACATGCTCCGCGCGGTCGGGAACGTGCTCGGCGGGCTGTTCTATCACCTGCTGATCTTCGTCGTCTTCATGCTGGTCGCTTCGGGGATCTACTTCTCGCTGGTCTCCGCCATGATCGGCGACCTGCGACGGAGCCTCGGCGACGGCCCGATCCCGTTCGGCGCCTACGTCCGCAGCCTGCTCGACGGCGGCGGGGTCTCGGATCTTCCCTGGCATCCGATCCTGGTGGCCTTCGTGGTCGGCGTGGCGATGACTCTGGTCAGCGTTCCGCTCACCCGGGCGATCCAGAAGAGCCTTCCGGATCGCCTGTTCATGGCCGAGGGTCTCTCGGTCGACGATTGCCGCGAGGCGATGGCGATCTGGTTCCAGGTCGCATTCACGTTCGTGACCGCCAGCATCGTGACCGGGTACTTCGTGCGCGCCGCGGGACTGCGCGGAGGGCCGAAGCCGGTGCTCCTGATGCTGCCCCTGGGCGTCTATCTCGGCGGGCAGGCGGCGGCGATCCTCTGGCACGCGGTGGTCTCGATCCTCGGCTACTTCCATCGCAACGATCGCTCCCGCTTCGCCGCGATCAAGGGGCTCCTCAACTACCTCTCGGCGGCCTCGTTCCTCATCGTCCTGCTTCCCTGGTTCGTCTATCGGGTCGCGGATTTCAACGGCGGGATCGGGCTCGGGAGCACCTGGATCCTGAGCGGGCTGGGGTCGGCCTTCCTCATGCGCGGCCGATCGAAGGGCGGCGCGGCCGCGGCGGCCGGCGGCGTCATGCAGCGGCTGCTCGGCGCCTCGCTGACGATTCGCAACGCCGCCCTCGCGGTGCTGGTCGTCGTCCTCCTGGTCGGCGGCGTCGTGCTGGTCTCGAGCCTGGTGGTGCAGGTGTCGAATCCGGATAAGCAGGAAGTGCTCGCCCATTCGCTCTGGCTCACGGGGCTCGCGTCGATCCTCTTCGTGACGCTGGGATACCTGCTCGATTTCAATACGCTGTCGCTGCACTACTTCTATCGCGACCGGCTGGCCGAGGCCTACCTTCAGACGTTCGCCCCGCGCGGAGAATCCTCCGACTTCCGTCCGGAGCTCCGGCTGCGCGACGACGCCGAGATGCCGCTGACGCGCCTGCACGGGTACCCGGCCGCGGGCGGCGCGGGGGCGGCGACGCGCTGTGTCACCCCGGGCCCGCTGCACCTGATCGTCACCTGCCTCAACCTGACCGCCAGCCGCGACATGACGCGTCGCGATCGGAAATCCGACCAGTTTCTCTTCTCGAAGCTGCACTGCGGCTCCCAGACCACCGGGTTCATGTCGACCGCCGAGTATCGCGGCGGTTTCACCAAGCTGGCGCGCGCGATGACCATCTCCGGCGCCGCGGCCTCGCCCGCGATGGGCCGCGGCACCTTCTTCGCCGAAGCGTTCGCCCTGACCCTGTTCAACGCGCGGCTGGGGCAGTGGATGGAGAACCCGCGCTTCAAGGGCGGACGGCGGACGCGCTGGCGGGAGCGCTTCGTCTTCTGGCCGCGCTATCTCCTGGCCGAGATGATGGGGATCACCGACGCCCACGCGCGTCTCATCCACCTCTCGGACGGCGGCCACACCGGCGACAACCTCGGCATCGCCCCGCTGCTCAAGCGGCGCTGTGCCCTGATCATCGCCTGCGACTCGGAAGCCGATCCGCAGTACGCGTTCGGCTCGCTCACCGAAGCGCTGCGCCAGATCTACATCGACGACAACATCAAGATCGATCTCGAGCTCGACGAGGTGACCCAGGATCCCGAGACCCGGCAGTCCGCCAGCCATTGCGCGGTCGGCCGGATTCGCTACCCGCCGGCCGTCGATGCCGCGGGCCGCGCGCTCGGGGAGGAGGTCGGTTGGCTCGTCGTCCTCAAGTCGTCGATCACCGGCGACGAGCTGGCGCGCATCGCGAACTACCGCCGCGACAACCCGATCTTCCCGCAGCAGACGACCGCCGATCAGTTCTTCGACGACGACCAGTTCGAGTCGTACCGCGAGCTGGGCTACCACGTCGCCAAGTGCTCGCTCGCCGTCCTGCCGCCGGCCGCCTGGCATCCGGAGAACGCCGCCGCGTTCGACGCCTGCTGGTCCGCAAAACAGTAAGGGCCGGCTCCGCGGGGGGGCGGAGCCGGCCCTGCCGGTCGCGCGCGATCTCCCGGGAGGAGGCGCTAGCGCGACGGGTCCCCGGTCGTGCCGCTGTCGTCGGTGGGCTCGCCGTCCGTGGTGCCGCTGTCGGCGGTCGGCTCGCCGTCCACCGTGCCGTCGCCGGACGGCTTGCCGGCGACCTTCCCGGTGCCGACGATCGGCTCGAGACGGGCCAGGCTCGCCTGCGACTTGCCGTCCGGGTCGCCCGACTGGACCGCCGCGCGGTATTCCTCGACGGCGCGGTCGAGGTCGCCCTGGCGTTCGTAGGCCACGCCGAGATTGTTGCGCACGAAGGCGACCTCCGGCAGCCGGTCGCGGGCGGCCTCGAGATGCGGCACCGCCTCGTCGATCCGACCGGCGGTCAGAAGGAAGTGGCCGAGCGTGTTGGCGATGTAGCCGTTCTCCGGGTCGGCGTCGCGCGCCTGCTCCAGCGCCGCGAGCGCTTCATCGTTGCGGTTCGTCCCGGCGAGCGCGCGGCCGCGCTGGTGCAGCGCGTCGGCGGAGCCGGGATCGAGGGTCAACGCCTGGTCGGCGGCCTCGAGCGCCCCGGAGAAGTCGTCGCGCTGCATGCGGACACGCGCCAGGTTGATCCAGCACTTCGGCTGGTTGCGGTCGAGAGTGCTCGAAGTGGCGAGCGCCGTCTCTGCCTCAGTCAGGTGACCGGTCTTCCAGAGCGACAGCCCATACAGGTAGTGCGCGTAGGCGTCGCCGGGCCGGGCGTCGACGACGACCTGCAGCCGCGTGCTGGCCTGTTCGTAGTCGCGCCCGTCGTACAGCGCCACGCCCTCCTTCCAGGCCTGCCGCACCTCCTGAGGGGTCGGCGGGACGACCGGCGTCGGCACGCTCGGCGACGGCATCACGCCGTCGCCGGTCGTGGCAATCGGCGCGGACGACGGCACCGCCTCTCCCCGGCGCTCCGGCGTCGTGCTGTCGGTGCGGCGCGCATCGCTCTTGTCGCCGCCGCAGGCGACGAGGAGCGTCGTGCAGATCACGCCCCAGATCAGGGTGCTTCGGGTGTTGC
>DATKFL010000249.1:0-6373 GCA_035511355.1 Dongiaceae bacterium | reverse complement strand
GTTCCGCGCGTTGCGGGCGACGCCGGCTCGGCGTAAATTCCGGAGGATGTCCGCCGCCGTGACCAACCCACCCCGCGCCGTCCCGCCGCGGCTACTGCTCGCGGGCCTCCTGCTGCTCGGCTTCGTGGCCGAGAGCGTCTTTTTCGGGTACCGGACCCTGGCGGCCGTGGCGCGGATGGACGGGGAGCGGGCCTATTTCTCCGGCGAGCATGCCGCGGCCTGGAAGGGGTATGAACGCTCGGCGCGGCTCGGAGGCCCGCCCGAGGCGCTGGTCCTGGATCGGGCGGAGCTCCTCCTGAACGGCCTCGACATGCAGAACCTCGGGGTCAAGGTGACCCTCCCGTTGCCACCCGAGAAGGTCCTTCCGGTCGCCGAAAGCCTCGTCCGGCGCCTGCTCGGGGCGTCACCCTTCCGCGCCTACTACTGGTCGCTCGCGGCCGACCTCTATCTCAACGAGGCGCAGGCGCACCGTCGTTCGACCCCTCTCGACCTGTCGGCCCTTTCGGAAGATCCGGGCGAAAACCTCCGCCCCGAGGAGATCCTCGCGGTCGCGGCGCTCGAGGAGGCGGTGCGGCGCGAGCCGCACAACTACATCTACGAGGACATCCTCGCCGAGCAGCTCCTGCAGTGGAACCTTCCCGACCTCGCGGCGCCGCACGTGCGTCGCGGCGTGGCGCTCTACCCGGTCCTCAACAGCCACATCCACCTGTCGCGGCCGCGTCTCGATCCGGCGATCGTGGAGGCCGCGGTGCAGGGCTTCCAGGACGCGCGCGCCGCCGCCTCGATGATCGCGTCCGACTCGATCGAGTGCGACGCCGGCAAGTTCCTCCTGGGGCAGGGGCGGCACGAGGAGGCGGTGGCGTTTCTCGAGCGCGCGCTCTCGATCAACCCGAAGTCCGCCGACGCGCTCGGCCAGATCGGCATCGCGGAGGAACTCAACGGCGATCATGCGCAGGCGATCGGGCACCTGGAGCGCGCCGTGAAGGAGCTTCCCGACGCCCCCTACCTCTGGTTCTACCTGGGCGAGGCGAAGCTGAAGACGGGAGACCACCCCGGCGGACGGGAGGGCCTCCGGCGCGCACGCGAGACCGACCCGAAGAACGTCCAGTTGTTCCACGCCTACGCCGAGCTTCTGGAGGCCGACGGCGCGTTCAAGGACGCGGAGCGGCAGTTCCAGGCCGCCGCGAACACCAACCCGTCGCAGAACGCCGCCTGGCGGGCGCTCCTGGGCTTCTACCAGCGCCATCCCGATCTGCGCCGCACCGGCACGCGACAGGTCTGCGAGCGGCTCGCGGGGCTCAAGAGCGCGCGCGACGTGTTCGAAGAGTGGTGCAAGGCGCCGGAGCGCGGCACACCATGAATCCCGGCAGCATCAAGGGCGTCCGGATCGCCATGGGCGCGCTCGGCCTGTTCGGGCTCGTGGTGCTGGCGTTCGGTCTCATCGCGCTGAACGTTCCGCCCCTCGTGGTTCTCGCCGTCTGCGTCGGCGGCATCCTGCTGCCGATCATCGTGCTGCACCCCGAGGCGGGACTGCACCTGTTCCTGTTCATCACCTTTTTCGAGAGCGCCGGCGGCAGCGAGCGGACCCTGACCATCACCAAGGGCGCCGGCGTCCTGGTCGTCGTGGGCTGGCTCCTGAGCGTCGCCGTGACGCGCCGGAGCCACCTGACCTGGAATTCCCTCGTCCTCTCGCTGTCTTCGTTCGTCGCCATCTCCGCCTTGAGCATCATGCCCTCGTACGACAACGAGGTCGCGGTGCGCCAGACCCTGACCTACGTGCAGCTGTTCGTGATCATGATGATGGTCAGCTCGGCGATTCGCAGCACCGGGGCCGCGCAGCGCGTCCTGCGGATGCTGGTCCTGGGCATGACGATCGCCTCCGCCCACGGACTCCTGACCTACGGTCTCGGGTACGCCAAGACGACCGCGGGGTTCATCGGCAACCGCAACCTGATGGCGGGCTACCTCGCCTTCGGCATCCCCTGCGCGTACGTGCTGTTCCAGGCGAGCCGCGGTGTCCTCGAACGCCTCGCGATGCTGATCTCGCTGCCGGTTCAGTTCCTCGCCATGGCGCTCACCTTTTCGCGCACCGGGATGATCGTGCTCGGCGTCGTGATCATGGTCCTGGGGTACCGGCTGTCGCGCGAGCGGGGATTCCGGATTCTGGCCGCCACCGCGCTGATGCTGGTGATCATCGCGATCAGTCTGCCCGGAGCGTTCTACGATCGCATGGCGTCGATCGGCTCCTCGGTGAAGAACCAGGAGGAGACCTGGGGTGAACGGGTCGAGCTGTCGGCAGCGGGGATGCGCATGATCGCCGCGCACCCGTTCATCGGAGTGGGGGCCGGCAACTTCCCGCTGCTCGTGGGCCGGTACGGTCGCAGCGGCTACATCCGCTCCGGCCAGTGGGCCTCGCACAACACCTACGTCGGGGTCGGCGCGGAGAGCGGCCTGGGAGCGCTCGCGGCCTACGTCGCGGCGGTGGTGATCGCTTTTCTGCGTCTCCGGGAGATCATTCGCGACGGGCGTCAGGTCGATCCACGGCTGGTCCTGTTCGCCATCGGGGTGGAGGCGTCGCTCGTCGGCTTCATGGTCTCGAGTCTTTCGGGCAATTTCGAGAAAATCAAGTTCCTGTATGTCTTCCTGGGGCTCGTGCTGGCCCTCGACGCCATCCGCAGGGAGCATGCCGCCGCGGCCCCGGCCGTCCCGGCGCCAGTCGCCGCGGCCCCCGTCGGGGTGTCGTTCGTGTCGGCGCGATGAAGCGCGCCGGGGGCGACCGCAGGCGCCGCACCGCGGGCCCGTCGACGCGGCGGTTCATCCCGTTCTACAGGCCGTTCACGGACGAGCGCGATGTGCGCGAGGTGGCCGGGTCGATCCGGTCCGGATGGCTGACCACGGGGCCGAAGGTCCGCGCTCTCGAGGAGCGCATCGCGCAGCGGGTGGGGGCGCGGCACGGGGTCGCGGTCAATTCCTGCACGGCGGCGCTGCACCTGGCGCTGGCGGCCCTGGGCATCGGCCCGGGGGACGAGGTGGTCACCTCGCCCTACACCTTCGCCGCCACCGGCGAGGCGATCCTCTACCTCGGCGCGCGACCGGTTCTCGCCGACATCGACGCGCGCACGCTCAACCTCGATCCCGAGGCCGCGGCGCGCGCGATCACGCGCCGCACCCGCGCCCTCGTGCCGGTGCACATCGCCGGGCTCCCGTGCGACCTGAAGGCGCTCCGGGCGCTCGCGCGCCGCGTACCCATCGTCGAGGATGCGGCGCACGCGATCGGCGCGTCGATCGGGCGGCGGCCGATCGGGGCGATTTCGGAGATGACCTGCTTCTCCTTCTACGCCACCAAGAACCTGACCACCGGCGAGGGGGGGATGGTCACGCTCGACGATCGCCGCCTCGCGGACCGGCTTCGCCGGCTCAGCCTGCACGGCCTGACCCGCGACGCGTGGAAGCGCTACACCCGCGCCGGCACGTGGCGCTACGACGTGGTGGAGCTCGGCTTCAAGTACAACATGACCGACGTCGCCGCCGCGATCGGGCTGGCGCAGCTGTCGCGCTTCGACAGGATGCAACGCCGCCGGCTCCGGATCGCGGAGCGCTACCACCGCCGCCTGGCGGGTGAGGAGGCGTTCGAGCTGCCGGCGACGGTGCGCGGCATGACGCACGCCTGGCATCTCTACGTCCTGCGTCTCGCGCCGGAGGTGCTGCGCATCGGGCGCGACGAGCTGATCGAGATCCTGCGCGATCGGGGCGTCGGGACGAGCGTGCACTTCCAGCCGCTGCACCTGCATTCCTACTATCGGCGCACGTTCGGCTACCGGCCGGGGGACTTCCCGGTCACCGAGCGCGAATCGGCGCGTGCCCTGTCGCTGCCGCTCTACCCGGGGCTCTCGGACGGCGACGTCGATCGGATCGCCGACACCCTGCTCGAGATCGCGCGGCGTCACCGGAGATGATCCGCGGGGGGCTCCCGTACTGCCGCGGCCGGCGCAAGCGGGCGCTCGACCTCGTCCTCGCCGCACCCGCGCTCCTCCTGCTGGCGCCCCTCCTTCTCCTGATCGCGGTGGCGGTGCGCGTCTCCATGGGGCCGCCCGTGCTCTTCCGGCACGAGCGCATCGGGCGCGACGGGAGACCCTTCCGGCTCCTCAAGTTCCGGAGCATGCGGCCCTCGCCGCCGGATTCCGCGGCGATCACGAGCGCCGGCGATCCGCGGATCACGCCCGCGGGCCGGCTGCTGCGCCGGACCAAACTCGACGAGCTGCCGCAGTTGTTCAACGTGATCCGCGGCGAGATGTCGCTCGTCGGGCCGCGTCCCGAGGTGCCGCGCTACGTGCAGCGGTACACGCCGGAGCAGCGGCGGGTCCTCGACGTCCCCCCGGGGCTGACCGACCCGGCGTCCCTGTGCTACCGCGACGAGGAGGCGATTCTCGGCCGGGTCAGGGAGGCCGATCGCGAGCGCTACTACGTCGAGGAGCTGGCTCCACGCAAGATCGCGCTGAGCCTTGCATACATCACCGAGGCCGGGATCGGCGCCGACCTCAAGGTCATGCTGCGGACCGGCCTCGCGGTCCTCGGGTTGAGCCCGCGATGACCGCCCTGTTCGTCGCCGCGGCGCTCCTCCTGGTCCACGCCTACATCGGGTATCCGCTGTCGCTTCTCCTGCTGGCGCTCTTCCGGCCGGCATCCGGGCCCGCGGGGCCGGGACGGCCGGAGGAGACGCCACTGCCGACCGTCACCCTCCTCGTGTCGGCCTACAACGAGGAGCGGTGCCTCGGCGCGAAGCTCGAAAACTGCGCCGCCATCGACTACCCGCGCGATCGTCTCCGGACGATCGTGGTCTCGGACGGATCGAGCGACGCCACCGAGGCGATCGCGCGCGCCTGGGCCGGCCGGGGCGTCGAGCTGATCGCGCTCCCGGGACGGCGCGGCAAGGTGGCCTGCCTCAATGAAGTCGTCCCGACGCTGGCGAGCGACCTGGTGGTGATGTCGGACGCCAACTCGATGTACGAGCCCGACGCGCTCCGCCGCCTGGTCGCGCACTTCGGATCGGAGGAGATCGGCTGCGTCTGCGGGCAGCTGGCCTACACGAATCCGCGACGCCAGGCGGCGGGTGAGGGGGAGCGGATCTACTGGGGCTACGAGGGGCTGATCAAGCGCCTCGAGAGCCGCCTGGGATCACTTCTCGGGGCGAATGGCGCGATCTATGCCTACCGCCGCTCCCTCTTCCGACAGGTCGACCCCCTGACGTTCTGCGACGACGTCATCCCGATCCGCGTCGCGATGGCGCGGTACCGGGTGATCTACGACTCCGGCGCGCGCTGCACCGAGGAGACCGCCCCCGAGGAGGTCGAGCTCCGCCGGCGGCGCCGGCACGCCTCGTTCGGCATGCGCTCGATGCGGCTGGTCATGCGGGAGGCCGTGGCGGCCGGACGCTGGCTTCTGGTCTATCAGTGCCTCTCGCACCGGGTCCTGCGATGGCTCGGGGGGGTCGCCCTTCTCCTGATGGCCGCCGTAACCCCATGGCTCCCGGCCCCCTGGAGGCTCCCGGCCCTGGGGGTCCAGGGAGGGTTCTACGCCCTGGCGGCGACCGGCTGGGCGCTCGATCGCCTCGGGCTCCGGTTCCGCCCGGCCTACCTCGCCTATTACGTTCTCGCGATCCATGCCGCCGGATTGACCGGCCTCTGGCGGCTGCTCTCGGGAACCGACGCACCCCACTGGGAGCCCCGCCAATAGGCCCTTTCGGACGAGTCGCGCTTGACAGTCCGGGTCGGTCGCGGTATATAAGCGCATCCCATCTAAGCCGTTGACCTGCCGGGTCTTGTCTGCCCGCGGGGGCGGGGGAGCGAGGCGCGCCGCGATGACACTGGATTGGCTGCCGCGGGGTCGGCGCAGATTCGCGCTGATCATCCTCGACCTCCTGGCGGTGACGGCGGCCAACGCCCTCGCCAATCTCCTGCGCTTCGACTTCGACTGGGGGGCGTTGCGCGCGAGCCGGCACAAGAGCGCGGAACTCCTGCTTCTCGACCTCCTGCTCACGCCGGTGATCTTCTTCTCGGCCGGCCTGTACGAAGGATATCTGCGTTACGCCGGGCTGGACGACCTGCTCCGGTTGTCGCGGGCGGTGGCCTTCCGCACCATCGCGCTGTTCTGCGCCTTCTACGCCCTCGGTTTCGTCGATCTGTCGCGCGCGATCGTCCTGATGGCGGCGGTGTTCGTGCTGATGTTCTCCGGGGGTGTGCGCCTGGCGCCGCGGTTCCATCGCGAGTTGTTCGTCACGCGGCGCCGTTCCACGGCACCGCGCGCCCTGGTCATCGGCGCCGGCGACACCGGGGAGGCTCTCCTCCGGGAGATCCGCAAGCGGCCCGACCCCGAG
>DATKFL010000248.1:0-9097 GCA_035511355.1 Dongiaceae bacterium | reverse complement strand
TTCGTACATCTCGCGCGCGATCGACTTGGGGCGGATGGCCTCCTCGCCGACCCAGGGGTGCCGGTCGGCGAAGGCGTTGAAGGTGGAGTAGACGAACTCGCGCAGCGGTTTCGGGTGCTCGATCTGTTCCAGCTTCTCCATCCGCTGGTCGTAGTCGATCCCGGCCGCCTTCATCTCGGCGACCGCCTGACCCTTCAGCTTGTCGACCTGCCGGCGCAGGATGAGCTCGGGGTTCTCGAGGATGCTCTCGACCAGGGTCAGGACGTCGAGGTCGTAGGTCTCGGAGGCGCGGTCGAGGAGCGGCAGGGTCTCGAGGAGATAGAGCGACAGCGTCTGGTTCATCGAGAAGTCGTCCTGAAGACTCACGTTCACGCGCACCCGCGAGCCTTCGACGGTGCGCGGGACGATCTCGATGATCTGCCGCTGCACGAGCGCGCGGAACAGCTGCCAGCCGCGCTTGAAGTGACCCGCCCTGGCGCGGTCGGTCTCGTGGCTCTCGCGGATGAGGGTGCGCATCGCCGCGCAGCCGTCGGTCGGACGCGACAGGACGTTGAGGAGCATGCCGTGCGACACCTCGAACCGCGACATCAATCGCTCGGGCGGCGCGCCCATCAGCCGCTTGAACGTCTGCAGGTCCCAGTTGGCGAAATTGTGCTCGGGCGGCTTGCGCCGCACGAATTTCTTCCCGTCCTTCGCCTTTTCCGCGAGGCGCAGGTTCTCGACCACGTGCTCGGGCGCCTGCGCGACGACGAACCCTTCGTCGTCGAACCCCTTCCGTCCGGCGCGGCCGGCGATCTGGTGAAAGTCGCGCGCCGACAGCACCGCCGTCTTCTGGCCGTCGAACTTGCAGAGCTTGGTGAACAGCACCGTCC
Source organism: Dongiaceae bacterium (assembly GCA_035511355.1). GTDB lineage: Bacteria > Acidobacteriota > Polarisedimenticolia > Gp22-AA2 > Gp22-AA2 > DATKFL01. The sequence continues at coordinate 8,225 of DATKFL010000248.1, read as the reverse complement.
GGATCGGCACGTTGATCCCGACCCCCAGCGTGTCGGTGCCGCAGATGACTTTCAGGAGGCCACGCTGCGCCAGCTGCTCGATCAGCACGCGGTAGCGCGGCAGGAGCCCGGCGTGGTGCACGCCGATCGCCTGCTTCAGCCACTTCCGGATCGTCGGGCCGTAGGGGCTGGTGAACTTGAAGCCGGCGATCGCCTCGGCGACCGCGTTCTTCTCCTCGCGGGTCGCGAGATCGAGGCTGGTGAACGCCTGCGCGCTGTCGGCGGCCTCCTTCTGGGTGAAGTGCACGACGTAGACGGGAGCCTTCCCCTCGGCGACCAGCTTCTCGAGGGTCTGGGCGAGGGCGATCTCGGAGTAGGCGTACTCGAGCGGCACCGGGCGGTCGCTCGAGACGACGACCGCCGTCGGCAGGCGGTTCCGCCGGGTCAGCTCCTCGGCGAAGAACGAGACGTCGCCGAGGGTCGCCGACATCAGCAGGAAGCGGGTCTTCGGCAGCGTCAGGAGCGGCACCTGCCACGCGACGCCGCGGTCGCGGTCGGCATACCAGTGGAACTCGTCCATCACGACGTCGTCGATGCCGGCGTCCGATCCTTCGCGGAGCGCGATGTTGGCCAGGATCTCGGCGGTGCAGCAGAGGATCGGTGCGTCGCGGTTGACGCTGGCGTCGCCGGTCGAGAGCCCGACGTTCTCCGGACCGAAGTCGCGGCAGAGCGCCATCCACTTCTCGTTCACCAGCGCCTTGATCGGACAGGTGTAGACCGAGCGGCGCCGGTGCGCCAGCGAGGCGAAGTGCATCGCCGAGGCGACCAGCGACTTCCCCGAGCCGGTCGGCGTGTTGAGGACGACGTTCTTCCCCTCGAACAGGGCAAGGACCGCTTCCTCCTGCGCCGGATAGAGGGTCAGGCGGCGATCGTCGACGTAGTCGAGAAAGCGGCCGAGAAGCGTGTCGGCGTCCGCCTGTCCGGGCGGCAGGAGATCGTGGAGCGGACCGCTCAGCGCCCCACCCGGGCGGGCATGGCGCAGGCGAGGGCGAGGAGCGCCTCGTGCTCGAGCGCGTGCGCCTCGTGCGAGCCGGTGGCCGGGCTGGCGCTGGCGGAGCGGTGCACCGTCTTGATCGGCCGGCCGCCGGCACAGTCCTGGAGCCGGCGCCGCACGAACTGCTCCGCCCCCATGTTCGCCGGCTCCTCCTGCACCCAGACGATCTCGGCGTCGTCGCCGTAGGGCGCCAGCGCCGCCTTGACCTCGACGTCGGGGAACGGGTAGAGCTGCTCGAGCGTCACCACCGCGAGACTGCCGTCGCGGGCCGCCTCCTTCCGGGATTCGCGCCGCGCGCGCAGCTTGTGCGCCACCATCCCGGTGCAGACCAGGACGCGCGCCCCCGGGGTCGGCGGGCGGGTGTCGCCGAGCACCGGCTCGAAGCGTCCGGTCGCCAGCGCCGTCCGCGGGACGCAGGCGGCCGGGTCGCGCAGGAAGCCTTTCGGCGTCATCACGACCAGCGGCTTGCGCCAGCGCCGGAGCGCCTGCCGGCGAATCAGGTGGAAGTACTGCCCCGCGTTCGACGGCTGGCAGACCTGGATGTTGTCCTCGGCGCACAGCTGCAGGAAGCGCTCGAGCCGCGCGCTCGAATGCTCCGGCCCCTGCCCTTCGTAGCCGTGCGGCAGGAGCATGACCAGGCCGGACCAGAGGACCCACTTGTCCTCGCCGGCGGAGACGAACTGATCGATCAGCACCTGGCCGCCGTTGGCGAAATCGCCGAATTGCGCCTCCCAGAGGACGAGGGCGTCGGGGGCGTCGCGGCTGTAGCCGTACTCGTAGCCGATCGCGGCCGCTTCCGACAGCGGCGAGTCGTACACCGCGAAGCCGGCCTGCTCGTCGGCGAGGTGGTTGAGCGGCACGTGCTCGGCGCCGGTGGCGTGATCGAACAGCACGCTGTGCCGCTGGTTGAAGGTGCCGCGGCGGCAATCCTGCCCGGTCAGGCGGATCGGCACGCCCTCCTCGAGGAGCGAACCGAACGCGAGCAGCTCGGCGGCGCCCCAGTCGACCGGGCGCCTGCCGAGCGCCATCTCGAGCCGCTGCTCCATTCCCTTCGCGACCTTGGGGTGCAGCGTGAAGCCGGGCGGGACGGCGACGATGCCGCGGCCGAGCGACTCGAGGCGATCGTCGAGGACGGCGGTGTCGACCTCGAGCGAGCGCTGGTACGGCCCGCCGACGTACGGCCGCCAGTAGTCGGGAAGCGTGCGCAGATCGGGAATCACGTCGAGCTTGCCGGCCGCCTCGCGCGCCGCCGAGAGACCGTCGAGGATCTCCCGCTCGAGCGATTTCATCGCGGCCGGGTCGGCGCCGATCTGTTTCCCGTAGGCCTCCCAGAGGCGCGGCGTCTTCTCGATCTTCGCGTACAGCAGCGGATGACTGGTGGTCGGGTCGTCGACCTCGCTGTGCCCGTGGCGCCGGAACCCGATCAGGTCGATGACCAGGTCGGTGCCGAAGGCTCGGCGGTACTCGCCCGCGATCCGGCCGACGCGCCAGACCGCCTCGGCGTCGTTCCCGTTGACATGGAAGATCGGGATGTCGAGGCGGTGCGCCATGTCCGAGGCGTAGCGCGAACCGTGCAGCGACACCGGGGCGGCGGTGAAGCCGATCAGGTTGTTGACCACCACCTGCACCGTGCCGCCGACGGTGTAGCCCGGAAGGCCGTCGAGGTTCAGGGTCTCCGCGGCCACCCCCTGGCCGGCGAAGGCGGCGTCGCCGTGCAGGCAGATCGGCAGGAGCGCCTCGCCGCCCTCGGCGCCGATCCGCTCCTGGCGCGCGCGCGCCCGGCCCATCATCACCGGGTCGACCGCCTCGAGGTGGCTCGGGTTCGAGACCAGGTGCACCTTCACTTCGCGGCCCGACGCGGTGCGGTGCACGCCGGTGGCGCCGAGGTGGTAGCGCAGGTCGCCGCCGCCGAGGTAGGCGCGCGGGTCGATGTCCTCGAAGCGCGCGAAGACGTCCACCGCGGCGCGACCGACGTTGTTGATCATGACGTTGAGCCGGCCGCGGTGGCTCATGGCGATGAGGGTGACCTGCACGTCGCCCGAGGCGTCGATGACGCTGTCGAGGAGCGGCACCAGGGCCGCGGTCCCCTCGAGCGAGTAGCGCTTGCTCCCGACCCAGCGCTGGTGCATGAACTGCTCGACCAGCTCGGCCTCGGCGAGGCGGCGGAGGAGGTACTGCCGGTCGGGCTGCGCCGGCTCGGCTTCCATCCGCGCGGCGACCCACGCGGCGACTTCCGCGCGGCGCAGGTGCATGAACTCGACGCCGATCGAGCCCGCGTAGATCGTCTTCCAGCGGTCGGCGTCGCCGCCCTTCGCCCCGCCGGCGCGGGCGCCCCCCTGGAGCGCCGCCTCGATCTCGCCGTGCACGAGCGGTTGCAGTCGTCCCAGCGGGTCGAGATCCGCCTGCAGGTACCCCCAGCGGCGGAACGCATCCCGGACAGCCGTGTCGCCCATCTCTCCGTCTCCTCGCCTGCCGCGTGTCCTGGTGCAGCGATGGAAAAGCCTACCCGAAGCGGGGTGCCCCGCGCCACGGTGCGCATCGTGACCCTGCGCGGCGCCGCCGGCGTGCCTCGCGAGGTGACACGGCGAGGCGCACCGGACGAAACACCGACCGTGGTGCGCCTCCGGTGGCGTAGACTGCCGGCCTTTCACAAGGAGCCCCGCATGCCCGCCGGAGCCTCGCGTTTCGACGCCGTCGTCATCGGCGGCGGCCACAACGGCCTCGTGACCGCGGCCTACCTCGCGAAGGCGGGGAAGCGGGTCGTCGTCCTCGAGGCGCGCCACAAGATCGGCGGCGCGGCCGACACTTCGCAGCCCTGGCCGGAGGCCCCCGAGTTCAAGGTCACGACCCTGTCGTACACCATGAGCCTGATGCCGCAGTACATCGTCGACGACCTCGGGCTCCGGCGGCACGGCTACAAGATCAACCCGCTCGGGATGGGATACCTGCCGCATCCGGACGGCCGCTCGATCATCGACAGCGGCGCCAATGCCGCGACCGCCAAGCAGTACGGGCAGTACTCGAAGAAGGACGGCGGGCGGATCGAGGGGTACTACGACTGGATCGGGAAGATCGCCGCGGTCATGCACCCGATGCTCGACCACACGCCGCCGCATCTCGGCTCGCTGAAGCTGCGGGACATCAAGGACGTCGGGCAGCTCGCCTGGCAGATGAAGAAGTGCGGCGCGGTCTCGGAGCGGATGGTGGCCGACGTCACGCGCCTGTTCACCACGTCCTGCGCCGATCTCCTCGATCGTTTCTTCGAGAGCGACGTCGTGAAGGGCTTCCTCGCGATCAACGGCATCATCGGCACCTGGGCCGGGCCCTGCGCGCCCGGCACCGCCTACGTCCTGATGCACCACTCGACCGGGCAGGCGACCGAGGGGCAGGTGGCGTCGTGGGGGATGCCCGAGGGCGGCATGGGGGCGGTGTCCGAGTCGATCGGCAAGGCGGCGCTCGGCTTCGGCGCGACGATCCGGGTCGGCGCGAAGGTGGCGCAGGTGCTGGTGCGCGACGGTCGCGTGAGCGGCGTCGTCCTCGACGGCGGCGAGGAGATCGAGGCACCGCTCGTCGTCACCACCTGCCATCCGCAGATCACTTTTCTCAGACAAATCGATCGCCGGCACCTGCCGGCCGAGTTCGTCGCCGACATCGAGAACTACCGCTCGCGCTCCGGGACGGTGAAGATCAACCTGGCGCTCGCGGAGCTGCCGGAGTTCACCGCCAACCCGGGGTTCAACCCCGAGGTGCACGGCGGCGCGATTTCGATCCTCGACGGGCTCGAATACCTCGAGCGCGGCTACCAGGAGGCGCGCGCCGGGCGCGCCGCGACCCTGCCGTTCGCCGACTGCGAGATCCCCACGGTCTTCGACCGGACCCTGGCGCCGGAAGGGCGGCACGTCATGTCGATGTTCACCCAGTGGGTGCCGCACACCTGGAACGCGGAGCCGCACCGCGCCGAGGTGGAGGCCTACGCCGACCGGTTGATCGATCGCTTCGACCAGGTCGCGCCGAACTTCAAGCGCTCCATCCTGCACCGCCAGGTGATCGGCCCCTACGAGATGGAGCACGACTTCCACCTGATCGGCGGCAACATCTTCCACGGCGAGCTGACCGTCGACCAGCTGTTCCACATGCGCCCGGCGGTCGGGTACGCCGATTACCGCACGCCGATCCGGGGGCTGTACCAGGCCTCGTCGGGAACGCATGCCGGCGGCGGGGTGAACGGGCTGCCGGGACACCACGTGGTGCGCGAGATGCGCCGGGACCGGGTGATCTAGGAGCGGGGCGGGGGAGCCGATGCCGACCAAGGGCCCATCGAGGCCGAAGCGGGCCCCCGGTCTCTACACCATCATCGCGATCAAGCTGGGGAAGGCGGTGCTCCTCCTCGGCGTCGCGCTCGGCATCTACAGCCTGATCGACAACGACCTGCCCGCGGAGCTCGATCGCTTCCTGAGGCTGGTCCGTCTCGACCCGGAGCACGCCTTCTTCACCAGCCTCGGGGAGAGGCTCCAGGGGGTCACCCCGGCCAACGTCCGGTTCGCCGCCTCCGGCACGCTGCTGTATGGACTCCTGCTCCTGGTGGAAAGCGCCGGGCTGATGCGGCGGACCTTCTGGGCGGCGTGGCTGGCGATCGGCGAGACCGCGTTCTTCATTCCGATCGAGGTGTTCGAGCTGTTGCGCGGCGCCTCGCGCTCGATCCTTCTCATCCTCCTGGCCAACGTCCTGATCGTCTGGTACCTGATGCGCAACCGGGCGCGTCTCTTCCACCACGGCGGATGACGGCGCATGACGGCGCCGGACTAGTCGTCGATCCGGCCGCGCAGCGCCTTGACCCGGCTGCGGCGCGTCTTCTCCGTCAGCCGGCGCTCCTTCGAGCCGCGCGTCGGGCGGGTCTTCCGCCGCGGGGTCGGCACGAACGACGCCTGCGCGATCAGGGCGCGCAGCCGATCCAGCGCCGCCTCCCGGTTCTGCTCGAGGCTGCGCGCGGTCTGCGCCTTGATCACCACCACGCCGTCGGCGGTGACGCGGCGATCGGAGGAGGCCAGCAGGCGTTCCTTGACCCCCTCCGGAAGCGACGACGCGCGGATGTCGAAGCGCAGGTGCACCGCGTTCGACACCTTGTTGACGTTCTGGCCGCCCTTCCCCTGCGCGCGGATCGCCTCGAAGGAAACCTCGCTCTCGCGCAGGAGGTCGTCGGCGTCGCCGCTCATCGTCGCCCCGGCATCAGGGCCGCTCGAACCGTTCGATCTCGTCCCACGACAGGATGCCCTCCTGCACCAGCTGCTCGAGCACTTCCTGGAAATCCTCCGACGAGACCCCGCCCGGATACTGGTAGACGGCGCGACGCACGGTCTCGAAGGCGTCCCGCGGGCCGAGCTCCCTGAGATCATCGAGGGTGCGACGGTCGATTTCCATGCGCCACCTCCCGGCGGCATCTTAGATCGCGCCCCGGGATCGGATACCATCGCACCACGTGGGGACGACGGGGGCGGGACGGATGCGCAGGCTCTACATCGGCGGCAGGTTCAGCGACGGCAGCGGCGGCGCGCCCTACGTCATCGTCGATCCGGCGACCGAGGAGCCGGCGGGCGAGGCGGCGCGCGGTGGTGTGGGCGACCTCGAGGCGGCGGTCGCGGCCGCGAAGGGCGCCTTCGCGCCCTGGAAGAAACTGAGCCCCTTCGTGCGCGCCGATCTCCTGGTCGAGATCGCCCGGCGTCTCCGGGAACGGCGCGAGCCGCTCGCGGTCACCCTGACACGGGAGACCGGGCGCACCCTCCGGAAGAACCGCGGCTATGTCGACTGGTCCGCCACCTGCTTCGAGTATTACGCCGGTCTCATCCGCGATCGGCGCGGCCGGGTGATCCCTTCCGCCGAGCCGGCGCAGTTGAACCTGGTCCTCAAGGAGCCGCTCGGCGTCGTCGGGTGCATCGTGCCCTGGAACTACCCGCTGCTCCTGCTCGCCTGGAAGGTGGCCCCGGCGCTGGCGGCGGGGAACACCGTGGTGATCAAGCCGTCGTCGCAGACGCCGCTGATGACGCTCGACCTGCACGAGGTGTTCGAACACCTGCCGCCGGGGGTCGTGAACCTGGTCACCGGCGCCGGCTCCGAAGTGGGGGACGCCCTGGTGAAGCACCCCGACGTTCCCTGCATCGCCTTCACCGGGTCGACCGAGGTGGGGCGGCATCTCTTCCGGCTCGGCGCCGACCGGATCAAGAAGCTGCACCTCGAGCTGGGCGGGAGCGACGCGGTCATCGTCTGCGCCGACGCCGACGTGGAGATCGCGGCCCGCGCCACCGCCTGGGCCGCCTTCCTCAACGCGGGCCAGGTCTGCACCAGCGCCGAGCGGATCTTCGTCGAGCGATCGGTGCACGACCGCTTCGTGGAGGCGCTGGCCTCGTTCACGAAGAGCCTCGTCGTCGGTCCCGGCATGGACGAGCGGACCGAGGTGACGCCCCTGGTCGCGCGCGCCGAGCGCGACCGGGTCGAGGCGGCGGTCGCCGCCGCCGTGAAGGAAGGGGCCGCGGTGGTCGCCGGGGGGCGGCGCCCGCCGCACCTCGCGAAGGGCTGGTTCTACGAGCCGACCGTGCTGGCCGGGGTGCGCCCGGAGATGAGCCTCCTGCGCGAGGAGATCTTCGGGCCGGTGGCGCCGGTCCTGCCGTTCGCCGACTTCGACGAAGCGCTCGGTCTCGCGAACGCCTCGGCGTACGGCCTGGGGGCGACCCTGTTCTCCAACGACCCGGCGAAGGTGCGGCGCTACTACGAAGAGATCGAAGCCGGAAACGTCTGGGTCAACGACCCTCTGGTCGACAACCCCGCCGGCCCGTTCGGCGGGGTGAAGCTGTCGGGGCTCGGCCGCGAGCTGGGCACGGAGGGGCTGGAGGAATTCCAGCAAACCAAGCACGTCCACTGGGACATGGAAGCCCGCCCGAAGCCCTGGTGGTTCCCCTGGAACCCGCGCTGAGACCGGTCCCGCCCGGAAGGGCGTGCTAAGATCCCGCGCTTCACCACAGTCCAGGGTTCAGGGAGGTTGACGCGCATGCTCGCCCGCGCACTCGGTCTTGGCGTCCTTGTCGGGGTGGTCACCGCTCCGGCGATCGCCGGGGTGCCAATCCAGGAAGGCAAACTGGTCAGCCTCCAGGTGCGTGGCGAGGCGGTCAAGGCCTACGTCTCCCAGCCGATGCGGGCAGGG
>DATKFL010000247.1:0-7365 GCA_035511355.1 Dongiaceae bacterium | reverse complement strand
GCACGGCCTCGACGCCTGGCGGCGCGGCCGCACCGGTTACCCGATCGTCGACGCCGGCCTGCGCGAGCTGTGGCGCACCGGCTGGATGCACAACCGGGTGCGGATGATCGTGGCGTCGTTCCTGGTGAAGGACCTCCTGATCGCCTGGACCGAGGGGGCGCGCTGGTTCTGGGACACCCTGGTCGACGCCGACCTCGCCAACAACACCCTCGGCTGGCAGTGGAGCGCCGGCAGCGGCGCCGACGCGGCGCCCTACTTTCGCATCTTCAATCCGGTGACCCAGGGGAGGCGATTCGATCCGGAGGGCGCCTACGTCGCGCGCTTCGTCCCGGAGCTGGCGGCGCTTCCGGCGGCGGCGCGGCAGGCGCCCTGGGAGGGAGGCGGCGCGCCGCCGGACGGGTATCCCGCGCCGATCGTCGAGCATGGCGAGGCGCGCCGGCGCGCCCTCGCGGCGTTCGCGAAGGTCTCTAGACCGCGACGCCGCGGATCTGCGACCAGGCGTACACGAGGCCGAACCCGAGACTGAGAATCCCGGTCGCGATCCGGAGGCCCCGGTACAGACCGGGCTGTGCCGCCGCGGCCGAGAACGGCAGGCTGAGCGCGAGGCTCATCGCGGCCATCCCGCCGATCGAGCCGACCCCGAAGAGCGCGAGATAGAGCAGGCCCAGCGGCACCGACGTGATCTGCGCCAGGACCAGCAGGGTCAGCGCCGCCGAGCCGGCGAGGCCGTGCACGATGCCGACCAGGAACGGCTTCAGCCCGCCGCTCCCGAGCCGGTGGGTGTGCGGCACGGCCTCGTGCGGGTTCGCCGCGTGCGCGCCGGCGGGTTCATGGAAGTGCAGGTGGCGGTGGCGCACGCCGTCGTGCGTGTGCTCGTGCACATGGAGGTCGGTGCGCGATCGGAGCGCGCGCGCCAGGGCCGCGCCGCCGAGCGCGATGATCATCAGCGCGACGACCAGCTCCAGGAGGCGCGCCACCCGCTCGGGGATGACCACGTGCAGCGCCAGCACCAGGAGCCCGGCGGCGACGATCGACAGGGTGTGCCCGAGCCCCCAGAAAGCCCCCGCGCGCGCGGCGGCCCGCCAGCCGCGCCGCTCGGAGACGATCACGCTCACCGCGGCGAGGTGATCGGTCTCGGTGGCGTGTTTCACGCCGAACAGGAGACCGAGGAGGAGGACGGGGAGGATCGGCACCGGCGCATCGTATCGCACTCCGGTCGCCGCGCGGCGCGATCGGCGCCGGGGGCGGCCCCGGTCAGGGCTTCGTGCCGATGGCGACGTACCAGCGCATCCCGACGAAGGCGTTGATCGTGAAGTCGTGGTCGGGGGTGAGGTCGACGATCGGCGCGACCTCGAAGAAGGCCTCGCGCGTGTGCGGGCTCTTCGGGGCGAGCCAGTTCAGGCCGAACGAGGCGCGCGCGCCGAAGCGGGTGCCGTCGATCTGCTTCACCCGCCCGCCGGCGCCGATGTAGAAGGTGCCGACGCCGCGCACCGAGTCGGAGAGGGTCGCGAGGTGCCACTGATGCTGCGCGTGGAAGTCCATCGCGTTCTCGTTCTCCATCGACCAGGCGAGGCCCATCTCCCAGGCGTGCTTCCAGTTGGCGGGGCTCATCACCCGGAGCGTCACGCCGGTCGGCTCGCCCGCCATGAAGCCGAGCGAGGTGCGACGATCCATGGTGGGTGGCGTGCCGGCGAGCGCCGGCGCCGCCGGGCCGACCAGGAGGGCGCCGAGGAGCATCACCCCCGCCAGGAGCCCGCCGCGCGCGCAGCCGGCGACGGAACGGAGGAGGCGCGACACGCGGCGCATTATAGGGCCGCGGGTCACCGCAGCAGCCGCTTCAGTTTCGGTCCGGTGAACACGAACCCTTCGCGCTCGTAGAAGCGCCGCGTGCGATCGAAGCGCGGATCCTCGGGGGCGGTGACGTCGATCCGCAGCCAGCGGCGCCGGCGGCCGTGCGCCACGGCGGCGGCGATCAGCGCCTTCCCGACGCCCGACGAGCGGTGCGCCGGCGCGACATACAGCTCGCTGATGATGCCGTAGGCGCCGCCGGCGTAGATGGCGAACGATTCGAACAGGGTCAGGACGCCGGCGATGCGGCCGTCCGTCGTGCGCGCCGCGAAGACCCGGGTGCGGTCGCCCGCGGCCCGCCAGTCGGCGGTCACCTTCCGGAAGTCGATGGCCGCCGCCTCGTCCGCCTCGTGCTCCAGCTCCCGGAGGAGCGCGTCGACGGCGGCGTACACCTCGGGCGAGCCCGCCTTCCTGAGGGCGACGATCGCGTATCCGGCGGGGCGGCGCGCCGGCGCGACCCGGCGCTTTGCCGGCATCAGCGCCGCCCGATCGCGATCCCGACGACGCGATCGTCCTTGAGGTAGAGGGTCGTCCGGTGCGCGCTGTCGGCGCCCGGCGTGCAGATGTCGGAGAGTGCGGTGATCCCCTCGGGCGCCTCCGGCCAGAGATTGGCGTCGGCGTCGAGCGGGCGCGCCTGGCGGTGCATCTTGGTGACGAACGCGGCGGGGTCGCCGAGCCGCACACCGCGGCAGTCGACGAGGTCGGGCGAGGTCGCGGAGGCGAGCGCCGGGTGGGTACCGCAAAAAGGGAGCGCGGTCGCGAGGACGCCGCGCACCATCGCCTCCGGGCCGGTGGTCTCGACGAAGGCCGCCACGTCGGTCTTCTCGAACCGCCAGCAGATCACCTCGCCCGGCGGCGCGCCGGAGGTGATCGCGGCGGCCTGCGCCGGCCGCTCCGCTTCGGCGATCGGCCGCCCGAGACAGAAGGGGCCCAGGCAGGCCCCGGTGGCGAGGTCGCGCGGCGAGCCCGCTCCGTCCGCGGCACCGCGCTGGCGGCAGCCGGGCGCGACCAGCGCCAGCGCGCAGGCGAGAACGAGGGCGATCAGGGGTCGACGCACGGGCGCCATCCTAGATCAGTCCGGCGGCGAACCGGCTCCGGAGTCCGCCGTCATGGCGCCCCCGGCGCGCCGCCGCCGGCGCGCAGCGCCGTCGTCTCGCGCTCGACGATCGCCTGCGCCTCGACGAAGCGTTTTTCGTCGAAGCCGACCATCTGGAAGAGGATCTTCCCGGCGGGAGAGACCACGTAGAGCCGCGGAATCCCCTGCGTGGCGAACTTCGCGTAGGCCGATTTGTCGAGGTCGAGAGCCATCGGCATGGTGTAGCGGTTCTGCTCGCGGAATGGGCGCACCTCGCCGGCGTTCTGGCCGCGGGCGATGGCGAGGAAGGCCAGTTGCGGCGAGTCGAAGCGGCGCCAGAGATCCTTCTCGACGCGTGGCAGCTCGGCGCGGCAGGCCGGGCACCAGGTGGCCCAGAACATCACGATCGCGACCTTGCCCTGAAGCGTCGCGGAGGCGATCGACGCGCCGTCGAGGCCGGTCACGCTGAACCCGGGAACCGGATCGCCCACCGTGGTGAGCGAATTCTCCGGCGCGCCGGGGGCGGCCGCCGCGTCGCCGCCGACCTCGGGCGCGCCGACCCGCACGAACAGCGTCGTGCCGTCGTCGCGCGCCGAGGTGCGCCGGAAGTGCATCGTCACCCCCGGCGCCGCGATCCCGACGCCCTCGGCGTCGTGGGTCACCTCCGGCCGGCCCGGAAGCCCGGTGATCGTCAGCCGGCGGAATCCGGGGAAGAGCGGGTGCGCGGCGGCGCCGAAGGTGAGCGCCGGTCGGTCGAGGATCTTGCCGTCGCCGAAGGGGCTGCCGATCACGAGATAGCGATCGTGCAGCACCTGGCCGTCGCCGACCGGCGTCGCGTTGAGCGGGTCGAAGCCCTTCGCCAGGAGCGCCCCCTCGGCGGGCTCGACGACGATGACGTAGCCGGGACGATCGAGGAACTCGCGCAGGCGGGCGGCGCGCTCGGCGGCGATCGCGGCGACGTCGCCGGCGGCGCGCGACCGCGCGGCGGCGGTCTCGGCCTCGGTGAAGACGCACGGCGTCGCGGTCCCGGTCTCCGCGGCGCGCGCCGCGAGCGCCTCGGTCAGGATCGCGTCGAGCGGGCGCGTCGGGCCGGCCTCGAGCCGCGTCGTCCAGCCGGGCGCGAGACGATCGAGGAGCCGGCCGAGCGCGGCGCCGGATCGATAGGTGCGGGCGCGGAACTGATCGGCGGCACACTCGGCCGGATCGAGCGGCGCGGGCCGCCAGCCGTCGCCGGCGAGGGCGCGCGCGGCGCGCTCTTCAACGTAGGTGGCGAGACCTTCGTTCAGCTCGTTGCCGCGCTCGTAGGCGGCGGCCGCGTCGCCGAGACGTGCGAAGCGATCGCGGCGCGCGGCGGCGGCCGCGCCGGCCCAGCAGGCGGCGCGCGGGTCGTCGCCGGCGTCGAGGGCGCGGCGGAGCGCCTCCCACTCGAGGCGGCGGCCGGCGAGCGCCGCCGCGTCATCGACCGGGTAGGTGAACAGGTCCGCCTCGTTGGCGACCCAGTCGGGATGCCGGGCGCGCTCGAAGACGTGGAAGATCTCGTGCGCCGCGAGGCGGGCGACCTCCTCGGGGGGCGCGGCGCCGTCGGCCATGATGGTCGCGGTCGCGACTCCCGCGAAGGTGACGCTGGTGTTGGCGTTGATCGCGGTGTGCCGCCCCGGCATCGCCAGCAGCCCCCGGGCCCCCTTCACCGCGACGAACTCGGGGGGCGGCGTGGGGTGCCGCGCGAGCCAGGTGCGCTGACCGTCGTACAGGAGGATCGGCGTCGCGCGCGGGTCGTATCCGGGCCAGAGTTTCGCACCTGCGGCGCGATCGAGCGCCGCGAGAACCGCTTCGACCCGGGTCGAGTCGTCCGCCGCCCCGCCCCGACTCCGCGCCGCAAGAACCCCGGCGCGCCACGCGCCGCCGGCGCCGATCACCAGCGCCGCGGCGAGCAGGAGCCCGAATCGCGTGCCGCGACACGTCATGAGTGCCGGGTCGCTCACCGTTCCGGGGTGGTCGAACGGATCGGCCGGGATCGTTTCGAGAAGGCGGACAGATTCGCGAGCGCCGCGTCGCTCGTGCCGTCGCCCGGGCCGCCGTCGGGCGCGCTCTGCGGCGCCAGCGTTGCGGAGATCTCCCAGAGCCGCGCCGCGGTCTCCGGGTCGCGCGCCGCCGGGGCGGGTCGGGACTCCTTGCGGCGGTTGAAATAGCGCCCGGTCACGCCGGCGTACGCGGGGTCGACCGCCAGCATCAGCGGGCCTTCGGCGCCGCGCTCGGGCGAGGCGAGGAACGGCCGCATCGCGAGAATCGGCCAGCGCCGCCAGCCGCGCACTCCGCGCCAGATGCCGGTGTCGACGCCACCCGGATGGACGGCGTTCGCGACCACGCCCGTCCCCTCGAGCCGCCGCGCCAGCTCGATCGTGAACAGGATGTTGAGCGCCTTGGTGAGCGAGTAGGCGCGCACCGCGTCGTACCGTGGCACGCCCTGCAGGTCGTCGAGGTCGACGCGCGCGAGTCGATGCATCTCCGACGCGACCGTCACGACGCGCGCCGGAGCCGCGGCGACGAGCGCGTCGGTCAGGAGCCGGGTCAGGAGGTACGGCGCGAGGTGGTTCACGGCCAGCGTCGTCTCGATGCGGTCGACGGTGAGGCGGCGCTCCATCGAGATCCCGCCGGCGTTGTTGACCAGGAGATGGAGGCGCGGGAAGCGGGCCCGCACGCGCGCCGCCATCGCCCGAATCTCCGCCTGCGACGCCAGATCGGCCGCCTCGGCGACCACCGTGTCGTTGCCGGTCCCGAGGCGGATCGCCGCCTGCGCGTCGCGCGCCTTGTAGGGATCCCGGCCGACCACGATGACGGTCGCGCCGCGGCGCGCGAGATCGGTCGCGACGGCGCGACCGATTCCCGACGTCGCACCGGTCACGAGAGCGACCTGCCCGGTCATCGTGCTCATCGCGCGGCCCCGCCGGTCGCGCGGCGCCGCATCGCGCGCACCACCAGGAGCGGCGACCCGAGCGCGAACGGGCCGCCGTCGATGCCCCCTTCGAGCGCCTCGACCGCGAAGCCGGCCGCCTCGACCGCGTCGACGATGTCGCGCAGGGTGAACAGGTACTGCAGGCCGGTGCGGGTCAGGCTCTCGCCGCCGCGCCGGATCGTGTAGGTCGTCTCGATGCAGCCTTCGCGCGGGTGGTAGCGGTTCTCCTCGATGAAGGTGAAGCCGGCGGTCTCGCTCTCCTCGCGCTCGCGGAAGCGCGGCAGGATCGACTCCGCCGCCATGCCGGTGTCGAGCGTGAAGCGGGCGCCCGGACGGAGCGCCCGGCCGATGGCGGCGAGCCCGGCGCGGGTCTCCTCGGGCTCGATGTAGCCGAGCGAATTGCCGCAACAGTAGCCGGCGTCGAAGGCCGCGGTCCATGGCAGCGAGCGCAGGTCGGCCTCCACCCAGGTGATCTTAACCCCCGCCGCGCGCGCCGCCGCGGCGGCGCGATCGAGCGCCGGTCGCGACTGGTCGGCGCCGGTCAGGCGCGCGCCGCGCTGCGCCAGCGGGATGGCGTGCCGTCCCAGCCCGCAGGCAACGTCGAGCACCGGCATCCCCGGCGCGATGCCGAGCGCCCGCTCGAGGAAGTCGACCTCGAGCCGGGTCTGCTCGGGAGGCACCGCGACGTCCCAGAAGTCGAGCGTCAGTCCGTCGAAAAAGGTGCGGTACCACTCGCGGTCGAGCCGGACCGCGGCCGGTTCAGGACGGGGGAGACTCATCGGCGCGCCGCCTGCAGGAAGGCGGCGACCAGGGGGGGCACGCGCCCCTCGAGCGCGGCGCGCTCCGGCTGGAAGAGGGTGCCGACGAAGAAGGGGTGGTCGTTGCGCTCGGCGCCGCGCACGTCGCCCGCCTCGTCGACCGCCGCGACCCGCAGCGGCGGGGCGAAGATCGAATCGCGGTAGGCCGGGTTGACGCCGAAGTTGCAGTGATACCCCTCGACGATCGTGTCGACCCCGTAGGCGGCGTGCAGGAGGGTGCCCGGGACGAGGCGGACCGTTCCGGTCACTTCGACCAGGCTGCACGCGAGCGGCGCGATGACCGGACGCTGCGCGTCGGGCGCGGTCTCGGCGAACGCTGCATCGGACCAGCCGAGGACGGCGCGGGCGTGCTCGATCACCGCGTGCTGGAATCCGCCGCAGGTGCCGAGGAACGGCCGCCGCTCGAGCCGCGCGAAGCGGATGGCGCACAGCGCCCCGGCCTCGTTCCGGTACGGCGTGCCCGGCACGCACCAGAGGCCGTCGAACCGGGCGATCGCGGTGTCGTCGGTGATCCGCTCGGTCGGGAGCCAGACCGGCTCCACGGTCGCGCCGATCGACGCCGCGGCGAGCGCCAGGGCGCGCGGCGCGGCGCGGTGCGCCACGATCGACGGGTCGTGATCGCCGACCATCGCAATCCGGATCGCCGTCATGACGCGTCGCAGGCGCCGTCG
>DATKFL010000246.1:0-16805 GCA_035511355.1 Dongiaceae bacterium | reverse complement strand
CGCGCGCGCGCCCGATCGCCTCCTCGAGGCCGAGGTGCGCCCGGAAGATCAGGCGGTAAGCGCCACGCAGCGCCTGGATCCCCTCCGCGGAGACCTGCTTGCGCTTCAGGCCGATGACGTTGATGCCGTGCGTCGCGGTGTCGCGATTCCCGACCGTGATGATGTAGGGGGGCGCGTCCTGCGTGATCACCGAGTATCCGCCGATGTAGGCGTGCCGGCCGATGCGACAGAACTGGTGCACCCCGGTGAACGCCCCGACCGTGGCGTCGTCCTCGACGGTGACGTGCCCGGCGAGCGTCGCCGCGTTGGCGAAGACGATGCGGTCCCCCACCCGGCAGTCGTGCGCGACGTGCGTGGAGGCCATCAGGAGATTGTCCGAGCCGATCGTCGTGCGCCCGCCCCCGCCGGCGGTGCCGCGGTGCACCGTCACCCCCTCGCGGAAGGTGTTGCGATCGCCGATCGCGAGCGTCGTGCGCTCGCCGCGATGCTTCAGGTCCTGGGGTTCCATCCCGAGGCAGGCGAACGGGAAGACCCGGTTGCCGTCCCCCAGAACGCTCGGCCCCTCGATGACCGCGTGCGGGTGCACGACGCACTCCGCGCCGAGCGTCACCTCGGCGCCGATGACCGCGAAGGCGCCGACGGTCGTCCCGGCGCCCAGGACGGCGCCCGGGTCGACCTGCGCGGTCGCATGCACCTGCGCCGGGCCGGTCACGGGGCGCCCTGCCCGCCGCCCGGGCCGGAGCGCGTCCCCAGGCTCGAGAGCATCGTCGCCTCGGCGACGAGCAGGTCGCCGACGTACGCCTTGCCGCGGATCCGAGCGGTGCGGGAGCGCAGGTTCAGCACCTCGACCTCGAAGCGCAGCTGGTCTCCCGGAACGACCGGCCTGCGGAAACGGGCTTCGTCGATGCCGGCGAAATAGACCAGCTTGCGGTCCCGATCAGGGACGCTCCTCAGGAGGAGGACGGCGCCGACCTGCGCCATCGCCTCGACGATCAGCACGCCGGGCATCACCGGGAAGCCCGGAAAGTGGCCCTGGAAGAACGGCTCGTTGAAGGTGACGTTCTTGATCCCGGTGGCCCGCCGCCCCTCTTCGAACCCCGTGATCCGATCGACCAGGAGGAACGGGTAGCGGTGCGGCAGGACCTCGAGAATGTGGGTGATATCGAGCTGGTTGTCCGGTGTCTCCATCCCGTCCTCCGTGAGGTGCTAGGCCTTGCGTCCGCGGCGGCGCACGCCGCGCCGGGGCGGTGCCACACGGCGCGGCTTCGCGACCGGCGCCGGGGCCGCCTTCTCGAGAAGCGCCTCGAGCCGCTGCACGGTGCGCAGCAGATCGGGGAGGCGCCTCCAGGCCGCCTGCGCCCGCTTCCAGTCGCGATGCGGGATCGCGGGATGACCGACGACGAAGGCGCCGGCCGGCAGGTCGGCGAGCACCGCGCTCTTGGCGCCGACGATGGCGCCGTCCCCGACGGTCAGGTGCCCGGCCACTCCCGACTGGCCCGCCACCACGACCGATCGGCCGAGCCGCGTGCTGCCGGCGATGCCGCTCTGCGCCACCAGCACCGAGCCCTCGCCGACGTGCACGTTGTGTCCCACCTGGACGAGGTTGTCGAGCCGGCTGCCGCGCGCGATCACGGTCTCACCGAAGGTGGCGCGGTCGATGGTGGTGTTGGCGCCGATCTCCACGTCGTCCTCGATCCGGACGATCCCGACCTGCGGGATTTTCGCCCGGCCGCCGCTCTCCTCCCCGAACCCGAAGCCGTCCGAACCGACCACGACCCCCGCGTGCAGCGTGACCCGCGACCCGAGGATCGAGCGCGCATAGACCACGACCCCGGGATGGAGCACGCTGTGCGCGCCGACCGTGACCTCGTCCCCCAGGACGACGCCGGCCATGATCACGGCACCGTCCCCCACCACCGCCTTCGAGCCGACCACCGCCATCGGGCCGATCGAGACCTGCCGGCCCACGACTGCGTCGGGCGCCACCAGCGCCCGGTCGCTGATCCCGGGGGCCGGGCGCGCCTCGGGATGGAACAGGGTCATCGCCGCCGCCAGGGCGGTGTAGGGATGATCGACCACCACCTGATCGCGTCCCTCGATCCGATCCGGATCGCGGAGGAGCAGGGCGCCGGCCCGGCTGGCCAGCGCCTCGTCACGATAGCGCGGGTTGGCGAGGAAACTGAGATCCTGCGGCCCGGCGAGGTCGAGCGGGCGCACCGCCGCGAGGCGTCGTCCCGGGTCGCCCACGAGGCGCCCGCCGACCCGCTCGGCGATTTCCTTCAGGGTGAACGAGGGCACGTCGGAGGGCCCTCCGGGCGCCCTAGTTCTTGGGCGGCTCCTTGGGAGCGTCGGCCGGCTTCTTCGGCGGCGCGCCGGCCGCCTGGACCTTGTGCATCTCGTTGAACTTGGCGATCAGGTCCTGGCTGATGTCGACGCCCGCGGCACTGTAGTCGACGACGCCGCGATTCAGAATCATGGTGTAGGACTTCTCGCGCCCGTAGGTCTCGAGCGTTCGCACCAGCATCTCCTGGAACCGGCCCTGGACCTCGCCGAGCTGGTACTTCATCTCCTTGGTCGCATCTTCGTTCAGCCGATCGAGCTCGGTCTGTTTGCCGATCAGCTCTTTCTTCATGTCGTTGATCCGGTCCTCGCTCAGGCTGGCCTGCTGCTGCCGGACCTTCGCCTTGAGCGCCTCGATCTCGTCCTGCTTCTTGTCGATCTGCGATTGCAGGCGGTCGCGGGCGGCACCCAGGTCCTGATTGAATTTCTTGCCCACCTCGGTCTGTTTCCAGAGCACTTCGGGGTCGAACACCCCGACCTTCATCGGCTCGGTCTGGGCGGTGGCGGCGGTGACCGCGAGCGCCAGGACCGGAACCGCGGCGATGACGTTGAACCAGCGTGACATGCGGTTTCTCCTCACAGGTGCGAAAGGGCAGAGACTATAGCACAGCGCTCCGGCCGGCCGGGATCCCCCCGCCGGCGGCCCGTTCCTAGAAGGTCGTGCCGATGCTGAAGATGAAGTTGGACGGGTCCTCCCCGGGAAGCGGGTTGTCGATGAAGCCGTAGATCAGTCGCAGGGGCGCCTGGAAGATCGGCAGGAAAAAGCGCAGCTCGATCCCGTAGTCGACCCGCATGTTGTTGAGGCTCACCTTCTCGCCGTCGTCGTAGGCGTTCCCGGCGTCGTAGAACATCGCGAACTCGACCGTGTCGTTCAGCGGGATGGCGTACTCGGCGTTGAACTGGAGGTACTGGGTGCCGCCCGGCAGCACGGTTCCGTAGACCCCGTCGCCGTTGGTGTCCTCGCCGGAGTCCAGGCGGCAATTGCCGCGATCGAACTCGCCGCTGTCCTGGACACCGTTCATGTTGGTGTCGTCCGCCGGGCAGTAGGGGGTGAAGATCCCGTCCGGCAGGTCCTCGGAGAGATCGAGCACCCCGTTGCCGTTGGTGTCTTCGCTGTCGAGCCGGCCGTTGCCGTTCAGATCCTCCCCCGGGTCGAGGACGCCGTTGTGATTGAGATCCTCGGTGTCGAGGATGAAGTTGCCGTTGAGGTCCTCGGTCGGATCGAGCCGGCAGTTGCCGCGATCGACCTCGTTCGGGTCCTGGACGCCGTTGCCGTTGAGGTCCTCGCACGGCTCGAAGATGCCGTCCGGGATCCGGTCCTCCGGGCGATCGATGCGGCCGTTCTGGTTGACGTCGTCGTCCTTCCGGATCGGGCTGACGCTGCGCACCGGGAACATCCGGAGGCTCCGCTCCCCCCCGAGGAAGTAGCGCTCGTAGGTCGGCACGTCGGTGCTGTTGCCGTGCTCCTGGACGAAGCCGTACGAGACGTTCAGCGCGCCGTAGTGCCGCCGGAGGAGGCCGCGGAAATAGAGCGTGGCGTCCTGGCGGAACTTGTAGAAGTCGTTGTCCCCCCCCAGGAAGCCGCCGGCGTATTCGAGGCTGCTCAGGAACCGGTAGCCGTGCGTCGGCCGGAAGAAGTTGTTGCGCGTGTCGAGCGTGTAGATCCCGAGGATGCTGCTGGTGGTGCTGGTCGTGGTGACGGTGCCGTACTGGATCGACGTCGGCACGAAGGTGATGTCCTCGAGGCCGTACACGAAGTCGACGCGCGAGAAGGTCCCGAGAAGCCGCCCGAAGTTGATAGCACCTCCGGTCCCCTCGCGCTTGAACCCGGTGTAGGTCGTGGTCCTCCGGAACAGGGAGAAGCCCACCGAGTAGGGTCGCCCGAGGAACCACGGCTCGGTGAAGTTGAGCGCGTAGCGGCTCCCGGTCTGACCGGTCTGCAGGAAGGCCGAGAGCACTTCGCCGCGCCCGAGGAAATTGCGGGTCGAGTACGACCCCTGGAAGAAGCCGCCGTCGATCCCGGAGATCCCGCCGCCCACCTGGATTTCGTTGCGGCTCGCCTCGCTGCCGTTGACATCGATGCGCACCTTGCCCGATTCGGGGTCGGGCTGCACGTCGGGGTCGCCGCCGACCGTCCAGTACCCCAGCTGCGAGATCTTGCGCACCCCGAGCCGCATCGCCTTGACGTTGAACAGGGTCTGCTCCGGCAGCCGGAACTCGCGCCGCAGCACGGAGTCGCGCGTCGAGACGTTGCCGACGAACTCGATCCGGTCGACCGCGTACTTCCGATCCTCGGTGATCACCAGGCGCAGGTCGGCGGTGCTCTCGTGCTTGGCGGTCTGCGGGTCGATCGAAACGTAGAAATAGCCGCGCTCGCCGTAGTCGTCCTCGATCCGCTTGGTCGCCAGCTTGACGAGCGAATCGTTGTAGACCATCCCCGAGCGCAGCGGGAAACGGGCCAGCACCTCGCGGTCGCTGAAGACGTTGTTCCCCTCGACCTCCAGGGTGCCGAGCCGGTACGACGGCCCTTCGACGATCGGCACGGTCAGGTAGACCCAGCGCTTCTTCGGCTTGTCCTGGGCCTGCTTCGCCGCGTGCTCCTTCTTGAGGCGCTTCTGCTTCTCCTTGTCGGTCTCCCCCGGCGGCGGGGGCGGGGGCGCGGGCTCCTCCGCCTCCTCCTGGCTCCAGTCGGTGGAGGAGAGCGGGTCGAAGGTGGTCCGTCGCGGCGCGATCTCGCCCCCGGGCGCCTCGTGGGGCTCCGTGCGGTGCTTCTCCGACTCCACCTCGACCACCTCGGGCTGCAGGGCGACGTCGAGGTAGCCCCGGCTCCGGTACAAGGTCCGGATGTTGTCGGCGTCCTGATCCCACTTGGCGGGGTGATAGAGCGGCTTCTGGCTCGCCCAGGAGGTCAGCCAGAACGCCTCCTTGGTGAGCTTGAGCACCTTGCGCAGCTGCTTGTCGGTGAACACCGAGTTGCCGGTGAAGTCGATGGTCTTGATCTTGGTCTTGCCGCCCTCGCGGATGTCGAAGACCACGTCCCGCTGTCCCTGCGCCACCGCCCCCAGCTTGGCGCGCACGCGGGCGTCGAGGTACCCCTTCTCGCCCAGCATGTGGGTGATCAGCTCCTCGGCGTGCTTGAGCACGGAGAAATCGATCGGCTGGCCGCGGCGCACCTCCGCCTTTCCCTCCTGCAGCCGCTCCTGGATCGTCGTCTCGGTGATCGCCTTCATGCCGATGTACGAGACGCTGGCGATGAGCGGTCGGTCGCGCACGTGGAAGATCAGGTCGACCACCCCGCCGCCGCGCTTGCGCAATTCGATCGAGATGTCGTCGAACAGCCCGAGGTCCCAGAGCCGCCGGAACTCCTGCCGGATGACCCGCTCGTCATAGGCGTCGCCGCGGCGGATGCGGAGGTTGGAGAAGAAGGTCGTGTCCGAGACCCGCACGTTGCCGTCGACGACGATCTGGCCGATGGTCGGCGCCGGCTCCGCCGGCGGCTGGCCGGCCTCGTCGCCGGTCGTCTCCCCCTCCGCGGCGGGCGGCGCGGGGGCTTCTCCGGTCGCGTGCGACTCCGGGGGCGGCTCGGTCGGCGGCGGCGCCGGTGGCGCGGCGGGAGGTGTCGAAGGCGCGGCCGGCGGTGCCGACGGGGGGACGCCGGCCGGGGGTTCCTGCGCCCGCACCGGCGCTCCCAGGCCGGCGGCCGCGAGGAGGGCGAGCCCGAGACCTATATAGAGGATGCGGCGGCCCGGGTGAACGGAGCGCGACCCGGGCTCCCGGCCCGCCCGCCGAGCGGGCCGCCTGGTGCCTGTGACCTCCGCCGCGTACCGGTCAGGAGGTGATGCCAATGGGTTCCCGGAACGCCAGCTTCTCCTGCTCCACGAAGATCTCGATCTCTCCGTGCGCTGGCAGCTTCCCCAGGATGAGGCTTTCCGACAGCACGTCCTCAATGTTCTTCTGGATGGCGCGGCGAAGCGGGCGCGCGCCGTAGGAACGATCCGTGCAGGTCCTGTCGATCAACCAGCGGTAGGCATCGTCCGTGACGGAAATCCGGATCCCCCGGTCGGTCAGGCTGGCGTTCAACTGCGCGATCATCAGGCGGGCAATCGCCGTCAGGTTCTCGTCCGACAGCGAATTGAACACGATCAGCTCGTCGACCCGGTTGAGGAACTCCGGGTTGAGCGCCGACTTCAGCTCGCGGAGCACCAGGTCGCGGCGGCTCTGGTAGTCGGCATCGCGGTCCTGCTGGTTGGTGAACCCGAGGTGCCCCTGCTTCTGCATCAACGGGGCGCCGATGTTCGAGGTCATGACCAGGAGCGCGTTCTTGAAGTCGATGGTGTCGCCGAAGGCGTCGGTGATCTGGCCGTCTTCCATCACCTGCAGGAGGATGTTGAGCACCTCGGGGTGGGCTTTCTCGATCTCGTCGAGGAGCACCACGCTGTACGGCTTGCGCTTCACCCGCTCGGTCAGCTGCCCGCCCTCCTCGTAACCGACGTAGCCGGGGGGCGAGCCGATCATCTTCGCGATCGCGTGCTTTTCCATGTACTCGGACATGTCGAAGCGGACGAGCGATTTCTCGTCGCCGAACAGGAACTCGGCCAGCCCCTTCGCCACCTCGGTCTTCCCGACCCCGGTGGGCCCCAGGAAGATGAACGATCCGATCGGGCGCGCGGGGCTCTTCAATCCGGCCCGGAGGCGCCGCACGGCGCGCGCCAGCGCGGCTACCGCGGCGTCCTGCCCGACGATCCGCTGGTGCAGGTACTCCTCCATGTTGAGGAGCCGCTCCGCCTCCTCCTTCTTCGCCGAGGCGACCGGGATGCCGGTCCATTTGGCGACCACCTCCTCGATGTCCTCGGTGCCGACCTCGATGACGGCGCGGCGCTCCTCCTCCTCGCGGCGGCGGTATTCGTCGTACTTGCGGCGCAGCGAGATCTCCTCGTCGTGCTGCCGCACCGCCTTCTCGAAGTCCTTCCGGAAGAGGTACGACTTCATGCTGCTGACCGCGCGCTCGATGTCGCGCTCGAGGTCGCGGATCTCGCGGTAGTTCATCCGGCGGCGCAGCTTGACCCGCGCCCCGGCCTCGTAGATGTCGTCGATCGCCTTGTCGGGGAGGAAGCGGTCGGTGATGTACCGGTTGGCGAGAGTCACCGCGGCCCGCAGCGCCGCCTCGGCGTACACCACCTGGTGGAACTTCTCGTACCGCTCCTTGACGCCGTGCAGGATCGCGAGGGTCTCCTCCTCGGTCGGCGGGTGCAGGCGGATCGGCTGGAAGCGCCGCACCAGGGCGCGGTCCTTCTCGATGTAGCGGTGGTAGTCCTTCTGGGTGGTGGCGCCGATGCACTGCACCTCGCCGCGCGACAGGGCCGGCTTGATGATGCTGGCGGCGTCGAGAGACCCCTCCGCCGAGCCGGCGCCGATGAGCGAGTGGATCTCGTCGATGAAGATGATGATCTCCTCGTTGCCGACGATCTCCGCGAGGATCCCCTTGAGCCGCTCCTCGAACTGGCCGCGGTACTTGGTCCCGGCGACCACCAGCGACAGGTCGAGCGCCAGGATCCGCTTGCGCGCGAGGCTGACCGGCACCTGGCCGTCGGCGATGCGCTGCGCCAGCCCCTCGACCAGCGCCGTCTTGCCGACCCCGGGCTCGCCGAGCAGCACGATGTTGTTTTTGCGGCGGCGCGACAGGACCTGCACCATCCGCTCCAGCTCGGCGTCGCGCCCGATCAGCGGGTCGAACGCCTGGCGCGCGGCGAGCTCCGAGAGGTCGCGGGCGAACTCGTTGAGGAACGGCGTCTCCTTCGCCTTGCGCGGCTGCGCCCGCTGCTTCCAGGCGGCCACGGTCTCTTCACGCAGCGCATAGAGGCGCATCCCCTTCTCGGCCAGGATGCGGCCGGCGGCGGAGTCCTCGACCCGCAGGAGTCCGAGCAGGACATGCTCGTCGCTGACGTTCGGGTGGAGGAGGCGCTCGGCCTCCTCCTCGGCGCTGGCCAGGACCTTCTTGGCCTCTTCGCTGAAGGGGATCTCGATCGGGGTGACCTGCTTCTCGCCCGAGGGGCCGCGCGCCTCGATCTCGGCGCGCAGGAGTTCGACGTTGACGTTCGAGCGGGCGAAGAGCTCCTGGACCAGCTCGTCGCCTTCCTTGAGGAGCCCCAGAAGGAGGTGCTCGGAGCCGATCACCTTGCTGCCCATCTGGCTCGCTTCGTAGCGCGCCAGGAACAGCACCTTCTTGGCTTTTTCGGTGTACTTCTCGAACATGCGGCCCCCCGCGTCGGGCTCCTCGATCCGGCACTGATGCGAGTCTTCCGGCGGGGACCGGCGAAGGTCTCAGCCGACGTATTCTAACGGCCGTCGATCGAAGGCGTCAAGGAACCGGCTTCGATCGTGAGGACGCGCGTGCAGCGCGCCGCCAGCTTCTCGCTGTGGGTGGCCAGCAGGGTCGTCATGCCGCGCTCCTGGTGCAGGCGCAGGAGGAGGTCGAAGACCGCTCCGGCGTTCCGCGCGTCGAGGTTGCCGGTCGGCTCGTCGGCCAGCAGGAGCGCCGGCCCCCCCGCCACCGCGCGGGCAATCGCCACGCGCTGCTGCTCCCCCCCCGACAGCGCCGTCGGGCGCCGGCCGAGGGCGGAGGCGAGACCCAGCCCCGTGAGCGACGCGGCGGCCCGCTCGCGCGCCGCGCGCGGGTTTTCCCCCGCAATCAGGAGCGGCATCATGGCGTTCTCGACGGCGCTGAATTCGGGGAGGAGATGGTGGAACTGGAAGACGAACCCGATGTCGCGATTCCGGTAGGCGGCGCGCGCCGATGGCGACGCGGCGCCGATGTCGCGGCCGCGGAACCGGATCGTCCCGGTGTCCGGTCGGTCGAGGGCTCCGACCAGATGCAGGAGGGTGGTCTTGCCGGCCCCCGACTCGCCGAGGATCGCCACCATGTCGCCGGTGCGGACCTCGAGGTCGAGGCCGCGCAGCACCTCGACCCGGCCCTCCGGGGGGCCGAAGACGCGCCCGACGCCGGCGCACCGCAGGAGGGGCGCCGCCGCACCGTCATTCATACCGGAGCGCCTCCGACGGGTCGAGTTGCGCCGCCCGCCAGGCCGGATAGAGGGTCGCCAGGAACGAGACGCTGAACGTCAACCCGACCACGGCCAGGACGTCGGCCAGGCGCACCCGGAACGGCACGTAAGGGATGAAATAGACGTCGGCCGGCAGCGCGACGAGGCGCCAGTGATCGAGGCTCCAGGCGAGCCCCACACCGAGCGCGGCCCCGGTCAGGGTGCCGAGCAGCGCGATGATCAACCCCTGCAGGGCAAAGATGGTCCGGATGTGCCGTGCGGTAGCCCCCATCGCCGCCATGATGCCGATGTCGCGCACCTTCTCCATGACCAGGAGGACGAGGATGGAGACGATGTTGAGCGCGGCGACCAGGATGATCAGGCCGATGCTGATGCTCATCGCCAGCTTCTCGAGCCTGAGGGCCGAGAAGAAGGTGCGGTTCATCCGGATCAGGTCGTTGACGTAGTAGTCCTGGCCGAGCCGGGCCTGGACGGTGGCGCCGATCTCGGCGATCCGGTGCGGATCGTCGACCCGCGCCTCGACGGCGGTCGCCTCGGCCGGCCCCAGACCGGTGAACCGGCGGAGCGCCTCGATGCCGACGTAGATGCGGCTGGTGTCGTACTCGTAGAAGCCGGTCTCGAAGGTGCCGACCACGAGGAATTCGCGGCTCCGCGGCACGGTCAGGAGCGGCGACACCGCCGGTCGCGCGATGATCAGGCGCACGACGTCGCCGCGGTCCACGCCGAGCGCGGTCGCCAGCCCCCGCCCCAGGAACGCCGGCGCATGCCCGCCCTCCGCGGGATGCGCCAGGATCGCCAGATCGCCGTCCGCGTGCTCGCGGAGGGTCGTCAGCCGTTCCTCGGCCGCGGGGTCGACGCCCTTGATCATCACCGCCATGCCGGCGGCGTTGAGGGCGCTGGCGGCCATCCCCTTCTCGTACACCACGGGGGCGGCCGACGCGACGCCGGGGAGCGCGCCGATGTTCGCCGCCGCGGCGGCGCCGTCGGCGATCGGCCGCCCGGCCCAGCCGGAGAGGATCGTCAGGTGGGCGTTGGCGCCGAGGATGCGCGCCTGGATCTGCTCCTGGAATCCGGTCATCAGGGCGAGCACGACGACCAGCGCCGCGACCCCCACGATGACGCCGAGGACCGAGATCAGCGAGATGACGAAGATGATCGCCTGCTTGCGGCTGGCGAGCAGGTAGCGACGGGCGACGAACAGCGGGAAGCCCATCGCCTCAGGAGTCCGTCCGCTCCCGTTTCTTCGCGATCCAGTCGCCGGTCGTGATGGTGCCCCCGGAGAGGATCAGGTTCTGCCAGCGGCCGCGCAACGTCCTCCCTTCGGGCGACAGGGTGGCGTCGAGATCCTGCGACTGCCCGAGCTTGGAGTCGATCCGGTGCAGGAGAACCTTGCCGTTCACGACGGTCCCCTGCAGGCTCCCGCGCCAGCCCCCTTCGAGCGCGTACTCCCCGACCAGGAGGGTTCCCGACTGGCGCAGGGTGAAGACCCCCTTGTCGTTGCTCGGCAGATAGGTCACGTCCCAGACGCCGGTGACCGACTCGGTGTCGCTCGGGAGCGACTTGGTCAGACGCGCCAGCCGGTCCTGCAGGAGCGCGATCCGGTCGCCGCCGGCGCGAATCCGCCGTCGCAGGTCGCGCGCCTCCTCCACGAGCATGTCGAGATCGCGTTCGGCCCGCGCCAGCTCGCCCTCCCGCTTCTCGACCTCGTCGACGGTCGAGTCGGTCTTCCCGAGCACCATCGCGTCGAGCTCCTCCGAGAGCCGGCGCACGCGCGCCCGGGCGTCCTCGCGCGCCGGGGCGACGTCGGCGTAGCGCTGCAGGTCGTCGTCGAACTGCTTCTGCTCGACCTCCATCTGGATGCGCAGGGCGTAGATCGCCGCGAGCTGCTCCTCGGGGCGCTTCAGGTCCTGGCCGCGCGCCGGCCCCGCGACCAGGCCGGCACCGGCCAGCAGGATCGCCGCCAGGATCGATCGTCCGGTGATCGTCATGCCGGCTCCTTCCGCGCGCCGGAGCGCGCCCAGACCGCCTCGGCGATGCGCACGGCGTTGAGCGCCGCGCCGGAGGTCAGATTGTCGCTCACGATCCAGAGCCAGAAGGCGCCGGCGCCGCCGGCGGGCCGGACCCCCGAGATCAGGATCCCCGCTTCGCCGGCGCGCTCCACGGGGGTGATCGGATCCGTCGCCTCGGCGACCTTTATCCCCTCGGCGCCCGCGAGGGCCGCCTTGAGATCACCGGCGGTGCGGCCCTTCGGCAGGACCACGCGGGCCATCGCCGCGTGGCCGTGGAAGACCGGCGCCAGGACGATCGCCGCGGCCACCGGGAATCGCTCACCGGTGATCCGGCGGATTTCCTTCTCCACTCCTTCGGTCGACCCCGACCCGGGAACGCCGCCGGTGCCGAAGGCGACGTCCGGCACCACGTTGAACGCGACCTGCCGGCCGAAGATCTCGCGCGGCTGCTCGTGGAAATTGAGCAGGCCCAGCGTCTGCTGGTACAGCTCGGCAATCCCCGGTTCGCCGATCTCGGAGACCGGCTGGAAGACGGTCGCCGACGCCTCCAGGAGGCCGCAGCCCCGCTCGACGGCGGTGAGCGCGGTCGAGAGCATCAGCGCGATCGGGTGCGGCGTGCCGATCAGCCCGGGCCCGGCCGGGATCGCCTCGGGATTGACGCTCGCGTTCACGAGCGGCACGCGGGCGCTCCCGATCGCGGCGGCGGTCAGGTCGATCCCGGTGAATCCCTTCCGGCCCGGCCACTCGAGATAGCGCGCCCCCTCGGCGGCGGTGCCGCAGAAAAAGGCGATGTCGAGCCGCCCGAGCGCATCGACGTCGGGCTGGCTCACCAGGATCGCCTCGCCCCCGAACTCGGTCAGGTTGGCGTCGGGATCTTCGTTCGAGGTGTAGAGACGCATCGAGGCGATCGGGAAATCGCGGCTGAGCAGCTGGTCTTTGACCCCTTTGGCGAGCAGCGTGGTCGCGTCGAACACCGCGACGTGCGCCTTGCGGGCCGGCGTCGCCTTCTTAGTGGCCGGCATGCGGTCCTCCGGCGGTGGCCGGGCGCGGATCGGACCGCGCCGGCGGCACGCGGCGCGGGACCAGCCCCGAGAGAAGGTACGCGAACGAGAGCGCCAGTCCGATCAGCTGCGGCGACGCCGCCACGACGAAGAAGATCAGCGCCATCGCCGCCACCATCGCCCACGGCACCCGCCCGCGCACGTCGATCTCCTTGAACGATCGATACCGGAGCCGGCTCACCATCAGGAGCCCCAGGACGCTCAGGAGGACCGAGACCAGGATCGAAGCCACCGGGTCGACCACGCGCGCCGGGCTGTAGAAGACCATCGCGGCGAGGACGCACGCCGCCGCCGGGATCGGCAGCCCGACGAAGAAGCGCCGATCCTGCGACGGCACCTGGATGTTGAATCGCGCGAGCCGCGTGGCGCCGGCGGCGAGGTAAAGGAACGGCGCGAGCGACCAGGGCTTCGGCAGCGCGGCGAGCGCCCAGAGGTAGATCATCAGCGCCGGCGCCATCCCGAACGAGATGACGTCGGCGATCGAGTCGAGCTGCACCCCGAACTCGCTCGAGGTGCCGGTGAGGCGCGCCACCCACCCGTCGAGACGATCGAGCAGGGCGGCGATGAAGACCGCCAGCGCCGCCCATTCGAACTGCCCTTCGAGGCTCCGCACCACGGCGACATAGCCGCACAGGAGGTTCCCCATGGTCAGGAGGCTCGGGATGATGTAGGCCCCGCGCCGCACCCGCGCCCGGGCGCGCCCCTTCATGCGCGCGCCTCGGCCGGCGCGCCCGCTGCGCGCGCCACGACCGTCACCCCGCCCCGCACCCGGTCCCCCGCCGCGACCACCGGCCGGACGCCCGGCGGCAGGCGCAGATCGGTGCGCGACCCGAACTGGATCAGGCCGAGCCGCTCGCCGCGCTCGAGGCGAGCCCCCGGACGCCGCGGGCAGACGATGCGGCGCGCCAGGACCCCGGCGATCTGGGTCACGCCGTATTCCCCCTCCGCGCCACGAATCAGAAGATGGTTGCGCTCGTTCTCGCGATCGACGCGCGCGTCCCACGCGGGCCGGAATCGCCCCGGCGTGTGCCGGGTGCTGAGAATCGTCCCGGCCACCGGCGATCGGTTGATGTGGCAGTTGAACAGCGACAGGAAGATGGCGACCCGCGCTCCCTCGGGGTGGTCCTCGACCGAAATCACCCGTCCGTCGGCCGGCGCCACGATGAGCCCGGTCCCCTCCGGCGCGTCACGCTCGGGATCGCGGAAGAAGAACGCCACGAACCCGGCGAGCGCGAGGCAGGGAGCCCATCCCCACGGGCCGAAGAACACCCCGAGCAGCGCGGCCAGGAGGCCGAGCCCGGTCAGGTAGGGAATCGATTGCTTCGCGAGCGGCATCCTTCCCCTGCGAAAAAAAAGGGGTGCCACCTGCACACCCCTCGGTTCCGACGGCCCGCACGGGGGCCGGTCCCCTTCAGTGACGGACGCCCGATCCGCTCATCCGGTCGATGTGCTCGCGAAGCATCCGTTCCATGCGGTCCTTGAGCTGAAGCTTCTGCTTCTTGAGATTCACGGTCTCGAGGCGCTCGGCGTCCTCGAGCACGGCCTTCCCTTGAAGTTCCTCGAGGCGGTTCTCGTACGTCGCATGCTCGTCCTGGAGCTTTCGGAATTCCGGATTGCGCTCCGCGAGGTCCCGCCTGAGGTCCTCATGGTTGTTCACCATCACTGTCGCCTCCTGCATGGGTGGGTTGTCGAGCGCGGTGTGTGCGTCGGTCGCAGCGCGGACATCTCGGCAAAGTCTAGCACCGGGGATCGGGGGGTGCAAGCGTCGAACCCGCGGCCCGCGGGGGCCGCCGCGCAACCGGCCGGGGACGCGCGCGGGGGCGTGCGCGGGTCAGTCCCGATCCTTCGCGGCGAGACCGCAGGCCATCACCAGGGCGTCCTCGTGGGTGTCGCTGTAGTACCCGCGCCGCCGCCCGACCACGCGGAACCCGGCCGACCCATAGAGTCGCAGCGCCGCCTCGTTGCTCGGTCGCACCTCGAGCGTCGCTTCGAGGCAGCCCTGGTCGGCCGCGATGCGCAACAGCTCCGCCAGCAGCTGTCCACCCAGCCCCCGGCCCCGGAAACGCGGGTGCACCGCGAAGTTGTTGATCTTGAATTCCTGATCGATCACCCAGACGCAGGCGAAGGCGACCAGCGGCCCCGCCCCGATCCGCAGGCCGTAGAGGCTGGCGTAGGGGTTCTCGACCAGCTCGTAGCGGAAGGAGGTCACGCTCCAGGGGGTCGGGAAGGAGAGCTCTTCGATGAGCGCCACGGCGGGAAGATCGTCGAGCTCGAGCGGCGCGAAGCGGAGGTCGGAACCGGGGATGCGACCGCGGCCGGTCACAGCGGCCGCCGCGCCGCCTCGGGGTCGGACGGTCTGACGTAGTTCGGCGTCGGTCCTCCGGGGCGATAGCGCGCTCCCGGGGGAATGACCGCCCGTGCCCAGGCCGCGACGATCGGAGCGAGCGCCGGAATGGCGATCTCACGGAACCGCACCGCCTCCCCGGCGAGGAGTCGCGGCGCGGCGTCTCCCGCGAGCAGGGTGCCGGGGGCCAGGGCGGCGCGGAGCGCCTCGGGCTTCCAGGCGGCATCGGGATCGAGGCGGCGCGCGGCGCCGGCTTCGATGGCGAAGCGCGCCGCGTACACCTCGCCCCGTCCCGCCTCGATGAGCGTGCACAGGGGGCCCGACTCGACCAGGCCGGCGACCGCGGCGGCGATCGCCTCGAGCGTCGACAGCCCCTCGACCGGAATGTCGAGCGCGTACCCGAGACCCTTGGCGGTCGCCAGTCCAACTTTCAAGCCGGTGAACGACCCGGGGCCCGAGACGATGCCGATGCCGGTCAGATCGCGGGCCAGGAGCCCGCTCCGCGCCAGGACGGCCTCGATCGCCGGCAGGAGGCCGCCGGCATGGCGGCCACCCTCGATCAGCTCTTCGGCGGAGCCGTCGCCGGCGCCTGCGATCGCCAGGCTTCCCCGCCGGCTGGCGGTGTCGATGCCGAGAACCGGCCGATCCATACGATTCAGGCGGCGGCGCCGGCCCGGCGCAGGAACTCGGTGATCTCCGACTCCTGGTGTTCCCACTCGACCAGGAAGGCGGCGCCGACCTCGTAGCGACCGGCCGGCTCCTCCAGCTCCTCGACGCGCACGACCCGCGCCGGGAGGGTCATGCGCGATCCGCGCTGGCTGTCCTCGCAGACGATCAGGATCTCGACACCGGTCGCGTACGGCACGTCGCTCTCGAACAGGAGGCCGCCGCGGCTGATGTTGCGCGGCGAGGCCGTTTCCGCCGAGGGCGGGGCGCCGGCCGCCGCCGGGCTGACCCGGAGCCGCACCGGACCGCGCGCCAGGTCGAAGCGGATGAAGTTGCGGCGCTCGCGGTAGTAGACGCTGGCGGCGTTGCCGCCGCGCGCCTTCGCCAGGTGCAGCGCCTCCTCGGCGCGCTCCACCAGGCGGTCGGCGGTGGTGGCGTCGTCGGGATAGCGCGCGATCCCGACGCTCAGCGTGAGCCCGATCGGCCGGCCGTCGACCGCGCGGCGCAATCCGTGGCGCTCCACCTCGCGGCGGATCCGCTCCGCCACGAGGAACGCCCCCATCCGCTCGGTCTCCGGGAGGATGACCCCGAACTCCTCGCCGGCGAGCCGCGCTGCCAGGTCGACATCCCGGATCTTGTTCTTGATCAGGATGGCGGTCTCGCGCAGGAGGATCCCGCCGACCAGCTCGCCGTGGCGCTCGTTCATCTCGCGGAAGTTGTCGAGGTCGAGGTACAGGACGCTCAGCCCGAGGTCGTAGCGCTTGGCGCGGCGGGTTTCGTTCTGCAGCGCCGCGAGGAAGGCCGACGCGGTCGCGAGACCGGTGACCCGGTCGGCGCTCGCCCCCGGCTCCTGGCGATCGTTGAACGCGAGGTCGATGAGACGCGGCCCGGTCGCCTGCCGGTTGAGGTTCATGAAGTAATCGAGGACCGCGACCCGGAGACCCACCTGACGCTGGAGCACGTCGGCGAGGGCCCGCCGGTGTTCCAGGATCGTCTCCCAGTGGCGCCGCGCCTCGGCCTCTTCGAACGGCATCCCGGTCAGGATGAGGAGAAGGGCCGCGTAGGCCTGAATCCCCTCCTCCGTGCGGATCTGGTCGAGCCGTCGGAGGATGCGCTTTTCGTTGTGCGCGTCCTCCTGGAGCGCGGCGAGGAGCTCCTCGCGGAAGCGGCTCGCGTCGTCGAGCGCGATCACGACGCTTCGCCCCGGTCGCGGCGCGCGGCGAGCAGTCCCGCGAGGAGCGGCACCGGCACTCCCGCATCGAAGCGCAGGGCGGCGCGCCAGGCGCCGCGCGATCCCGGGGGCGGCGCCTCGGCGCGCACGATG
>DATKFL010000245.1:0-2801 GCA_035511355.1 Dongiaceae bacterium | reverse complement strand
CGCGCGCCACCTCGCGCAGGAGCAGGTCCTCGAGCGACTGCCGCGCGGGGGTGACCGCCAGCACTCGCGTCGCCCCGCCGTTCAGGCCGGAGACCAGGCGGTGCAGGTCCGACTGCGAGTCGACACGCACCAGGATCTCGTCGTTCTGCCGCGACACCACCTGCCCGCAGGGCGGCGCCGCCGCGGTCGGCCAGCGCAGGGTCACCTCCCAGAACGGGGTCTCGCCGCGCATGAGGTCGGCCACCCGCCCGACCGCCTTGAGGCTCCCCTTCACCAGCATCCCGACCCGATCGCACAGGAGCTCGGTGTCGGACAGGATGTGGGTCGAGAAGAAGACCGTGCGGCCGCGCGCTTTCAGGTCGAGGATCAGGTCGCGCACGTCGCGCCGGCCGATCGGATCGAGCCCCGACATCGGCTCATCGAGGATCACCAGCTCCGGATCGTTGATCAGCGCCTGTGCCAGGCCGATCCGCTGCAGCATCCCCTTCGAGAAGAAGCGCAGCGGCCGGTCGGCGCGATTGCCGAGACCGACCCGCTCGAGCATCTCGCCGACGCGACGGCGCCGCTCGGCCTTTCCCTGCCCGTGCAGGCGCGCGTGGAAGTCGAGGAACTCGGATCCGGTCAGGTGATCGTAGAAGTAGGGGTTCTCCGGGAGAAACCCCAGGCGGCGACGCGCCTGCGGCTCGGAGGCGTCGCGCCCGAAGAGCCGCACCTGCCCGCCGTCCGGGAAGAGAAGACCGAGCGCCAGCTTGATCGAGGTCGTCTTGCCGGCGCCGTTGGTGCCGATGAAGCCGAAGATCTCTCCCGGCTCGACCGTGAACGTGAGCCCGCGCAGGATCCAGTACTTGCGGATCGCGAGGTGCGTCCGGTAGGACTTCGAGACGTTGTCGAACTCGAGGACCGCCATCGTCGCTCCCGCCCGCCCCGGCGGGTCCACACTCGCCTCCGGCGGGTGTCAATATAGCGTCGGCCGACTCGGAGTCAAGTCGTTCACCCGCAAGGGGTTGTGCCGAAACGCAGCTGATTCCTCCCGCATCCTCTTTATAGTGGGGCACGGAACGGCCGTCCGGGGCCGGTTTTTCGGCCTCAGGCGGCCCGCAGATCCTGGTCCGGGCGACGCTCCGGGCGCCCCTCGAGCAGCCGCCCATAGAGCGCCTCCTGGCTCCGGACCATCGCGTCGATGTCGAATTCGGCCAGGAGCGAGCGGGCGCGATCGACGAGCGCCGCACCCAGCTCCGGTGAATCCAGGAGACGCGCGAGACGCGCCGCGATCGCCTCGACGTCCCCCGCCGGCGCCACCAGCGCGTTGTCGCCGTCGTGCAGGATTTCGGCGGTGCCGTCGACCGCGGTCGCGACAATCGGCCGGCCCGCGGCGATCGCCTCCGGCACGACGCGCGGCAGCCCCTCCCAGTGGGAGGTCAGCGCCACGACGTCGAAGGCCGCCGTGAGCCGCGGGATGTCGCGCCGCCAGCCGAGAAGATGGAGCCGCCCGCCGAGACCGGCCGCGTCGGCCGCGGTCTCGACCGCGGCGCGCAGCGCGCCGTCGCCGACCATCACGAAGTGCGCGTCGGGGTGCGCCGCGGCGACCCGTGCCGCGGCCGCGACGAAATCGAGCGGCGCCTTCTGCGGCTTGAGACAGGCGACCATGCCGACGATGCGGGCCCGTGCCGCAAGGCCGAGCTCGCCCCGGAGCGCCGCGCGCGCGGCGGCCCGATCGGCGCCGGCGGCGGCGAATTCCGCGAGCCGCACGCCGCTGCGGATGAGACTGGCGCGCTCCGGCGCCACGACACCCAGGGCCGCGCCCCGGCTGAGATGGGCGCGCGACACCGCGATGAAGTGGGTCGTCAGCGGGGCCACCAGGCGTTCGGCGGCGATCAGGGCGCCGCGCACGACCGCCGGCTGCCGGTCGTTCCATCCGAAGCCGTGGATCGAGTGCACGACGATCGGCACGCCGGCCGCGCGCGCCGCGAGCCGGCCGACGATCCCCGCCTTCGACGAGTGGGTGTGGACGATGTCCGGAGCGAGACGCCGGAACCGCCCGGCCAGATCGGCGATCGCCTGGAGGTCGCGCCACGGCCGGATCGGCCGGACCAGCGACGGGACGAACTCCACCTCGACGGTGCGCCGCGCCTCGTCGTCGAGCATCCCGCCCGGTCCGGCGAGCAGCCCCGCCTGGAAGGGAGACCTCAAGGTGCGCACCGTGTGCAGGGTGTTCTCCTGGGCGCCGCCCAGCTCGAGGCAGGTGATCACGTGGCAGACCCGCGGGCTCATGCGATCCTCCGGCGCGCGGCGCGCGACGACGACCGGAGCGCCGCCCGCGCCCAGTCGGCGGCCGCGATCCCGGACTTGATCGCCCCTTCCATCGAGTTGTACTCCCAGGCGCCGAAGCGGCCGGTCGACCGGATCCCCGCCGCCTCGAGCCCCGCGAGGATTCCCGGGAGCGACCTGGCGCGGTGCGGGTCGTAGAGGACGTAGGCCGGGTCGAGGACGCCGACGCGGCGGAAGACGATCCGATCGGAGGGGCGCAGGATCCCGGCGCGCCGCAGATCGTCGACGGTCCGCTCCACGACGTCGTTCTCGTCGAAGCTCTCGTCGCGCAGGAGCGAGCGCTCCGCCCAGATCGACGAAGCGCCCCGCGGCGCCATGCCGGCGGCGAGGTTGGTGGGGACACCGATGCGGTAGAACGAGTACTCCGGCTCCGGGAAATAGATCCAGTGGGCCGGCGAGACGTTCTCGCGATCGATGCCGAGACAGATGTTGAGGACCTTCACCGCCCGGAGGCGCCGGCCGGCGCGCGGCAG
>DATKFL010000244.1:0-7784 GCA_035511355.1 Dongiaceae bacterium | reverse complement strand
TGCAGACGCCTCCCGGCGAGCGTCTCGAGCCGCTCGAGGCTCAGGGCGAGGTGCGCGCCGCGCTTGTCGTCGGCAAGCGCGTGGATCTCGTCGACCAGGATGGTGCCGGTGAGCGCCAGCCCGCGCCGCCCGCTCGCCGAGGTCAGCAGGATGTACAGCGACTCCGGCGTCGTGATCCAGAGATGCGGCGGCTTCTTCGCGAACGCCTGGCGCTCCGCCGCCGGCGTGTCGCCGGTGCGCACCGCCACGCGGATCGGCGGCAGGTCGAATCCGCGCTCCGCCGCGAGCGCCGCGATGCCGGCGAGCGGCTCCTGCAGGTTTTTATGAATGTCGTTCGACAGAGCCCGCAACGGGGAGACGTAGACCAGCCGCGGGGCCTCCTCGAGCAGCCCCTCGAGCCCGGCGCGCACCAGCCGATCGATGCCGGCCAGAAACGCCGCCAGGGTCTTCCCCGACCCGGTCGGGGCGGTCAGAAGGACGTCTCCACCGGCGGCGATCGCCGGCCATCCCCGCTCCTGCACCGGCGTCGGCCCCGCGAACCGGCCGAGGAACCAGTCGCGCACCAGCGGATGGAAACTGTCGAGCGTCATGGCCGGGATTATCGCACTCCGGCCTCGGGAGTCCCTCCCGTTACCAGAAGCCGGACACTTTTCCGCATAGTGAGACACGGCCCGCTCCAAAGCCTCATATCTTCTTGACCTGGCTACGGTTTCGCCGTAAATCGCAGCGACGCCCGGCCGGCCCGTCGGCAGGGGCACATCTCACCCTTTCAGGAGGAGTGATCTTGACGAAGTCGCCGCGTCTTCGTTCGTTCGCCGCCGCTCTCACCCTGGCTCTCGTCACCCTGTCCGCCGCCCCGGTGGGCGCGACGCGCCCCGCCGTCACGGTCGGCGATTTCGCCGTCAAGCTCACCCGCGCCCTCGGCTACAACGTCGACGACGAGAGCGTCGCCGCCGACACGCTGCGCCAGGCCGGCGTCCACATCGACGCCGATCTCGGCGCGCCGCTCACCGAGAGCCGTGCCGGCGACATGCTCCGCGAGATGGGAGTCCCCTCGTCGTCGAGCGGCGACCCGTCGGCGATCATGAGCGCCGTCGGCGCCGATCGCGCCGCCGGCGCCGCCGCGCTGCAGCTCAGCTCCCAGGCCGACGGCTTCACTCCGGGCCCCGAGACCGAGCAGTGCCGGAACGTCGGCGACCGGCCGACCTGCTACAACTGCTGCTTCTCGGTGCTGTCACCACGAGTGAAGTTCCCGATCGTCGCGGTGCTGGTCTGCGGTCTGGTCTGCTCGCGGCTCTTCCCGCCGCCCAGCCCCAGCAGCCCTCGCTGATCCGGCCGGCCTCGTAGCGCGCCCCGGACCGGGGCGCGGCGTGGCGTCGTATGATTCGCGCCATGCCCGCCCCCGGCCCGGAGCCGATCGCCCTGTCGTTCGCCAGCGACCGGACCCTGCGCGTCGCCTTCGGCGAGAGTCCCGACCCGGCGGCGCACCGGCAGGTGCGCCGGCGCCTGCGGCGGCTCGATCCGCGCCGCCTCGACGGGGTCGAGGACCTGAGCCCCGCCTACGCGACCCTCCTCGTGCGCTTCGAGCCGCGCCGGGTCGCCCCCTCGACGATCGCTGCGGCGGTGCGCGAACTTCTCGTCGACCTCGAGGACGAGCCGCTCGACGCGCCACGGCGGGTCGAGATTCCGGTGCGTTACGGCGGCGAGGACGGGCCCGACCTCACCGACGTCGCGCGCCATGCCGGGATCACCCCCGAAGCGGTCGTGGCGCTTCATGCCGGCGTCCGTTACGAGGTGCACTTCCTCGGCTTCACGCCGGGCTTCGCCTATCTCGGGACGGTCCCCCCGCCGATCGAATGCCCGCGCCTCGACGAGCCGCGCCGGAGCGTCCCCGCCGGGAGCGTCGGCATCGCCGGGGCGCAGACCGGCGTCTATCCGGCCGCGACTCCGGGCGGCTGGCGCCTCATCGGCCGGACGCCGCTGACGATGTTCGCCGCCGATCGCGCGCCGATGTCGCTCCTCCTGCCGGGGGATGAGGTCCGCTTCGTGCCGCTCGCGGGCGGCGTCGCCGCGCGGGCGGACGCGTGAGCGCCGGATCCGGCGCCGCGATCGTGGTCGAGAGCCCGGGCCTGTTCACCACGGTGCAGGACCTCGGGCGCCCGGGGCATGCGCGGCTCGGCATCTCCGCCGCCGGCGCCGCCGACCCGATCGCGCTCCGCCTCGCCAATCGCCTGGCGGGCAACCTGGAGGGCGCCGCGGCGATCGAGATGACCCTCGCCGGCGGAACCTTCCGGTTCGAGGCGGGCGCGGTCGTGGCGATCGCCGGTGCGGAGATGGAGGCGATCGCCGAGAGCGACGCGGGCGGGCTGCCGATTCCCGCTGGTTGCGCCGCGTTCGTGCCGGCGGGCGGGCGCCTGCGCTGCGGCGCGGCCCGCCAGGGCGCGCGTGCGGTCCTTGCGGTGGCCGGCGGAGTCCGCCTGCCGCCGTGGCTCGGGAGCGTCTCGACGCACGTCGGCAGCCGTCTCGGCGGTGTTGAAGGACGCGCCCTCCTGAAGGGGGATCGCCTGCCGTTCGCGCCGGAGGCGGCGGCCGCCGCGGCCGGGACGGATGCCGCCGCGGCCGCGCACGCCGCGATCCTGCGCCGCCTCGAAGGGGAGATCCCCGGCGGATCGTCCGGTGCGATGCCGGTCGTCCTGCGCGCGACCGCCGGGGCGCAGTGGGATCGCTTCGACGTCGCGGCGCGCGCCGCTTTCACGGGCGGCGAATACGTCGTGAGCGGCGCTTCCGATCGGATGGGGCTGCGGCTCGACGGCGCGCCGATGGCCCCTCCCGGCGACGGCCGGATGCTGACCGAGGGGATGCCGCTCGGCGCCGTGCAGATCCCTCCCGCCGGCAAGCCGGTGATCCTGTTCGTCGATCACCAGACCACCGGCGGCTACCCGGTGATCGCGTCGATCGTCACCGCCGACCTGCCGCGGGTCGCTCAGTTGCGTCCCGGGGCGCGGGTGCGGTTCGAGCGGGTCGATCTCGACGCGGCGCTCCGGCTCCTCGCCGAGCAGGAGGCGCGGATCGCGGCGCTGCGGATGGTGCCGGCGTGAGCTCCGACACGCCGACGCCGGCCGCATGGCGCGCGCTGTTCGCGGCGTTTCTCGGCTGGATGCTGGACGGCATGGACATCATGCTGTTCGCCTTCGCGCTCCAGGCGATCCGCGCCGAATTCGGCTTGAGCGGCGGCGCCGCGGGGGCGCTGGCATCGTTGACGCTCGTCACCTCGGCGGCCGGCGGGGCGTTCGCCGGCTGGCTCGCCGATCGCTTCGGTCGCAAGCGGGTGCTGATCGGATCGATCCTGGTCTACTCGCTGTTCACCGCCGCCACCGCCACCGCCCACAGCGTCATGGCGCTCGCGTTCTGGCGCTCCCTGGTCGGCTTCGGTCTCGGGGCCGAGTGGTCGGCCGGTTCGGTCCTCGTGGCGGAGACCTGGCCGGCGCGGCATCGCGGCAAGGCGATCGGGTTCGTGCAGTCCGGCTGGGCGATCGGCTACCTCTTCGCGGCCGGCCTGGCGGCGATCGTCATCCCGGCGTACGGCTGGCGGACGCTGTTCCTGCTCGGAATCCTGCCGGCGCTCGTGACCCTCTGGATCCGCCGCAAGGTCGAGGAGCCCGAGGTGTGGCGCCGCGCGGTGGCGGCGGCGCGCGCGGCGGGCGGCCGGGTCGCGGCCCCCGCCTCCGATCCGCTGGCGATCTTCCGCCCGCCGCTGGCGCGGCTGACCTTCGCGGCGACCGCCCTCGCCACCGTGCTGCTGTTCGCCTACTGGGGGCTGTTCACCTGGATGCCGGCCTTCCTGGCCGCGCCGGTCGAGGCGGGCGGTGCCGGGCTCGGGCTCACCCGCTCCGCCGGCTGGATCATCGCGATGCAGGTGGGCGCCTTCTGCGGTTACAACCTGTTCGGCCTGATCGCCGATCGGATCG
Organism: Dongiaceae bacterium; assembly: GCA_035511355.1. Lineage (GTDB taxonomy): Bacteria > Acidobacteriota > Polarisedimenticolia > Gp22-AA2 > Gp22-AA2 > DATKFL01. The sequence continues at coordinate 3,816 of DATKFL010000244.1, read as the reverse complement.
GGCGCCGGCCGACCTTCCTGATCTTCGTCGGCGGCGCCGCCGCGATCGTGCCGGCGTACGGACTCCTGGTCGGCCACCCGACGCTCCTGCTCGTGCTGGCGCCGCTCCTCGGATTCCTCGGGCACGGCTACTTCAGCCTGTTCGGCGCCATGCTCGCGGAGATCTTCCCGTCGTCGGTGCGCGCCACGGCGCAGGGAGTCTGCTACAACACCGGCCGCGCCCTGAGCGCCTTCGCGCCGTTCGCGGTCGGCGCGGCGGCCGATCGGATCGGCTACGGCGCGGCGCTGGCGCTCACCTCGGGGTTCTACCTCGTCGGGGCGGGGCTCATCTTCCTCCTGCCGGAGACCCGCGGCCGTGATCTCGCGTGACCCGGTGGTGATCGATCTCAACGCCGACATGGGAGAGATGGCGGCGCTGGTCGCCGACGGCACGGAGGCGGCGATCATGGACTGCCTCACCTCGGTGAACGTCGCCTGCGGCGCGCACGCCGGCGACCCGGCGACGATGCAGGCGACCGTGCGCGCGGCGCGCGCGCGCGGCCTGTCGATCGGCGCCCACCCCGGCTATCCCGACCCCGAGAACTTCGGCCGGCGGCCGCTGCGGCTGCCGCTCGCCACCGTCGCCGCGTCGGTGGCCGAGCAGGTCGCGCGTCTCGACGCGCTCCTGACCCGCGAGGGCGGGAGCCTGACGCACGTCAAGCCGCACGGCGCGCTCTACAACCAGGCCGCGGCCGACGAGGCCCTGGCCGAGGCGATCGCGCGCGGCGTCGCCGACGCGCTCGGCGCGCGCGCCGCCGGCATGCTCCTCGTCGGGCTGGCTGGCTCGACCGGGCTCGACGCCTGGGAGCGGCTCGGGTTCCGGGTCGCGCCGGAGGGCTTCGTCGACCGGCGCTACGAGGCCGACGGCAGCCTGCGATCGCGTTCGCTTCCGGGCGCCCTCATCGTCGATCCCGAAGCGGCCGCGACCCAGGCGCTCGCGCTGGCGCGCGACCGGCGCGTCGTGGCGCACGGCGGCACGCCGGTCGATGTCGTGGCGACCACCTTGTGCCTGCACGGCGACACGCCCGGAGCGGCGCGCTGTGCCGCGGTGGTAGCCGATCGCCTGCGCGCCGCCGGCGTGATCCTCGAAGGTCCGGCGCGCCCGCGCGCGCGCGGTGGCGACGGCGGCCTCTGATGCCCGGCCCCGACCGCGACGCCGACGTCGTCATCGTCGGGGCGGGGCTGGCCGGTCTCGCCTGCGCCCGGAGACTCGGCGCGGCGCGCCTCCGGTGCCTGCTTCTCGACGCCTCCGACGACGTCGGCGGGCGGGTGCGCACCGATCGGGTCGGCGGTTTCCTTCTCGATCGCGGCTTCCAGGTCCTGCCGACCGCCGCCCCCGAGGCGCAGGCGACGCTGGACTACGCGGCTCTTGATCTGAAGCGGTTCGCTGCCGAGGCCTGGGTGCGGCACGCGGGCCGATTCCATCGCGTCGGCGATCCCTGGCGCCGCCCGAATCTCTGGCCGACGGCGCTCTTCGCACCGATCGGCACCCTGCGCGACAAGTGGCGCCTCAAGGCGCTCCGGGAACGGCTCCTGGCGCCGGGCGCACGCGCCGGCGCGACGCCGGAGATCCCGACCCTCGAGTATCTCCGTGCCGCCGGCCTGTCGGACGTGATCATCGACCGCTTCATGCGCCCGTTCTTCGGCGCCATCCTCCTCGATCGCGACCTGGGGGTCTCGGCGCGCGCCTTCGCGGCGGTCTTCCGCTGGATGGCGATCGGCGACGCCGCCCTGCCGGCCACCGGCATGGGGGCGATCCCGAAACAGATCGCGGCGCGTCTCGGCCCCGAGGTGGTGCGGCTCGGCGCGCGGGTGGCGTCGGTGGGGCCCGGACACGCCGCGCTGGCCGCGCCCGCGCACGGCCCCGGACGCGGCGTCGACCTTCTGGCGCGGGCCGTCGTCGTGGCGACCGAGGCGCCGGAGGCGGCGCGCCTCCTCGGACCGGCGTTCGATCGCCCTTCGGTCGGGGTCACCTGCCTGCACTTCGCCGCCGAGCGGGCGCCCTTCTCCGAGCCGCTCATCGTCCTCGACGCCGCGGGCGAAGGGCCGGTCCAGAACCTCGCGGTCCTGAGCAACGTCGCGCCCTCCTATGCGCCGGCCGGAGGGGCGCTGATCGCGGCGACGGTGCTCGGGGTCGGCTCGCTCGCCGGGCCGGCCCTCGAGCCGGCGGTGCGCCGGCAGATGGAGCTCTGGTTCGGCGATCCGGCGCGCGACTGGCGACTTCTGCGGATCGACCGGATCGCGCACGCGCATCCCTCGCAGGCGCCGCCGGCGCTCGAGCCGCCGCAACGCACGGTGCGGGTCGCGCCGGGGCTTTACGTCTGCGGCGACCACCGCGAGCAGGCGTCGATCCATGGCGCCCTGGCATCCGGGCGGCGGGCCGCCGAGGCGGTGATCGCGGATCTGGGAGGCTAGCGGCGGCGCGCGCGGCGCCGGGCGCGGGCGCCGTTCGCGCGCCCTTGACCTAGGCGCCGCCGTGGCCGGCGCGCAGCCGCTTCTGGCGGCTCTCGGCGTCGGCCCGCTTCGACCAGTCGGGCGGGGCGACCCGCAGCGCCTCGGCGAGATCGGAGAGCGCGCCGGTCGTGTCCCCCGCCTCCATGCGCGCCACGCCACGCCCGTACCAGGCGGCCGGGTTCGACGCGTCGCGCCCGATCGCCTCGCCGAAGTCGGCGAGCGCGCCGTCGCGGTCCCCTTCCTTGAGGCGCATCGCGGCGCGGTTGTACCAGGGGACCGCGCTCTTCGGCATCAGCCGCACGGCGTAGTCGATGTGCTGCAGGGCGCGCTCGCGATCCCCCGACTCGAACAGCAGGTTCGCGAGGTTGGTCTGCATCTCGGCGTTGTACGGATTCTGCCGCAGCGACTCGCCGATCTCCTGCAACGCCTCGTCGCGCCTCCCGAGCAGGAGCAGCGACTTGCTCAGGCTCTCGTGGATGCGCCACTCGCTGGTCTTCCAGTCGTTCGGCTCGGTCTTGAGCGCCGCCTCGAACTCGGCCACCGCCTCGGCGTGCTTCCCCGCGAGCGCCAGGTCGTTGCCATGGTTGAAGCGGCGGGTGTGGTCGACCGCCGGGACGTCGACCCCGCGGAAGCCGTCGTACGGCGTGTTCACGAATTCCGGCAGGTTGACCGCGCGGTTCGCCGCCGTGGCGTTGTCGATCAGGATCGCGGGGCTGTCGTTGCCGTCGGCGTCGAGGTGGGTCAGGAACATCTGGGTGTACGGCGTGTTGCTCTTCGACGAGAAGACCAGCCAGCGGCCGTTCGGCGAGAACGAATGCCAGGAGTTCATCAGCGGCAGGTTGGCCCGGAGCGGCCGCGCCGCGCCCCCCTCGAACGGGACGATGTAGAGCCGGCTGTCGGGGCGCATCAGCTGGCCGTTCCTGCACTGCACGAAGACGATCCACCGGCCGTCGGGGGAGATCTTCGGGAAGTTGTTGCTCATGCCGTTTCCCGAAGCGCCGGCGACCGGCTCGGCCTTGCCGCCGCGCCCCTGGGCGAACGGGATGCGGTACAGGTCGTACTGGATCGGCACTTCGTTCGGATCGCCGGCGTAGGCGGCGAGCGCGCGCCCCTGCGGGTATGGGTTCTTCGCGGCGGCGCGCGCGAACACCAGCGACTCCCCGTCCGGGCTCCAGGTCGGATCGCAGTGCACGTACGCCGGATCGTCCGCCCCCGGAAGCGCCTCGATGCCGCGGGTCTCGGCGGAGTAGATCGCGATGATGCCGCGCGTCGGGTAGAAGACCTGGTTGAATTTGTAGTCCCAGAAGTTCTGCACGTAGAGCGC
>DATKFL010000243.1:0-5166 GCA_035511355.1 Dongiaceae bacterium | reverse complement strand
CGTACAACAGCAATCCGACCGCGATGGAGCGCGCCATCGAGCTGCTCCGCGGCGCCACCCCGTCGGGCCGGAGGATCCTCGCGACCGGCGACATGCTCGAGCTGGGGCCCTACGCGCCCCGCGCGCACGCCCGGGTCGGCGAATTGAGCCTGGCGGCGGGCATCGATCTCCTCGTCGCGGTCGGTCCCCTCTCGGCGAAGGCGGTCGAGGCGGCCCGTCGCGGCGCGGCGCGCAAGGGCGGCGTGACCATGGCGCTCGAGCAGTTCGAGGACAGCGCCGCCGCGGGCGCGTGGCTCGCCGCCGAGGTCCGCCCCGGCGACCTGGTCCTGGTCAAGGGTTCGCGCGGCATCCGGATGGAGCGGGTCGTCGACGCGCTCCTCGGCCGGACGGCCGCGGCGGGCGGAGGGGCGCACTGATGCTGTACGCCGCCCTGTTCTCGTTGCACGAGCAGTTCCACCTGTTCAACGTCTTCCGTTACATCACTTTCAGAACAGCGCTGGCGACCCTCACGGCGCTGCTGATCTCCCTTGCCCTGGGCTCGCGGCTCATTCGACGTCTGCGCGAGTTCCAGATCGGGCAGCAGATCAGACCCGAGGGACCTCTTTCCCACCAAAGCAAGAAAGGCACCCCTACTATGGGAGGGCTGCTGATCCTGATTGCCGTCATACTTCCCTCCCTCCTCTGGGCAGACCCCTCCAACCCCTTCGTGTGGATCGCCCTCATGTCCACACTCCTCTTTGGTGTCATCGGCTTCGCAGATGACTACATCAAAATCACTCGGAAGAGGTCTCTCGGGCTGACAGCCCGGCAGAAGTTCGTCATGCAGTGGACGGCGGCCCTCGTGGTCGCCGGATGTCTCGTCTACCTGGCGCGCGACGGCCGTTACAGCACCCTGCTCAGCATGCCGTTCTTCAAGGAATGGCGCCCCGACCTCGGGATGCTGTTCATCCCGTGGGCGATGATCGTCATCGTCGGCGCCGCGAACGCCGTGAACCTGACCGACGGGCTCGACGGCCTCGCGATCGGATCGTCGCTGATCGCCTCCGGGACCTACGCGATCCTCGCCTACGTCGCGGGGCACGCGAAGGTGGCCGGCTACCTCGACGTGCCGAACGTGCGCGGGGTGGGCGAGCTGGCGGTGATCTGCGGCGCGCTGGTCGGCGCGTCGCTCGGTTTTCTCTGGTTCAACTGCAACCCGGCGCAGGTCTTCATGGGCGATGTCGGCGCCATGGCGATCGGCGGGAGCCTCGGCACCATCGCGATCATCATCAAGCAGGAGATCCTGCTGGTGTTCGTGGGCGGGCTGTTCGTGGTCGAGGCGCTCTCGGTCATCCTGCAGGTCGGTTCGTTCAAGCTGCGCGGCAAGCGGATATTCCGGATGGCGCCGATCCACCACCATTTCGAGCTGGGCGGCTGGCCGGAGCAGAAGGTCGTGATCCGCTTCTGGATCGTCGCGCTGATCTTCGCGCTCATGGGTCTTTCGACCCTGAAGCTGCGCTAGGAGCCGTGGTGATGACTGCCCCGATCCGCACCGACGCCGCGCCCCGCCTCGCGGGGGCGCGTGTCGTCGTGGTGGGCGCCGCGAAGAGCGGGTTGAGCCTGGCTCGCCTCCTCCTCGAGGCCGGGGCGCGCGTGACCCTGTCGGACAGCCGCCCGGCCCCGGAGCTCGGGCCCGAGACCGCGGCGCTCGGCGCGCAGGGCGTCGCGCTCGAGACCGGCGGGCATCTCGAGACGACCTTCACCGGCGCCGACCTCGTCGCGGTCAGCCCGGGCGTGCCGCTGACCATCGCGCCGATCGTGGCGGCGCGGCGGCGCGGGGTGCGGGTGGTCGCCGAGGTCGAAGTCGCCTCCTGGTTCCTGCAGGGGACGCTGATCGGCATCACCGGATCGAACGGCAAGAGCACGACCACCGCGCTGGCCGGGCATCTCCTGGCGTCGGCCGGGCTCGACGCGGTGGCTTGCGGGAACCTCGGCACGCCGCTCTCGTCGCTGGTCGCCACCGACCGGCCGCAGCGCCACTACGTGGTCGAGCTGTCGTCCTTCCAGCTGGAGGGGATCGAGACCTTCCGCCCGAAGATCGCGGCGCTCCTGAACCTGAGCCCCGATCACCAGGACCGCTATCCCGACATGCCGGCGTACTACGACGCGAAGGCGCGCCTCTTCATGAACCAGGGACCGGCCGACGACGCCATCCTGAACGCCGACGATCGCGAGATCGCCGCGCGCTTCGGCGCGGTGCGCGCGCGCCGCTGGCTGTTCAGCCGCGCCGGCGCCGTCGAGAACGGCGCGCAGGTCGCGGGCGGGTTCATCGTGCTGCGTCGCGGCGGGCGCGAGACGCGCGTCCTGAAGGTCGCCGATCTCCCCCTGTTCGGCCGGCACAACGAGGAGAACGTCCTCGCGGCGCTCCTGATCGCGCAGCTCTCCGGCATCGCGCCGGAGCGCGCCGCCGAGGGGGTGCGCTCCTTCCGCGGCCTCCCGCACCGCCTCGAGATCGTCCGCACCCTCGACGGCGCGCGCTGGTTCAACGACTCGAAGGCGACCAACGTCGGCGCGACCGTCCAGTCGCTGCTCTCCTTCGAGCGCGGCGTCGTGCTGATTCTCGGCGGCAAGGACAAGGGAGGCAGGTTCGAGGACCTCGAGCCGCTGCTCCGCGGCCGGGTGACCCACCTGATCCTCCTCGGCAAGGCGCGCGAGACCATCCGCCGCGCCCTCGGCGACGTCGTGCCGACGTTGCTCGTGGAGGACCTGCCGGCGGCGGTGACGGCGGCGCGGAGTCTCGTGCGGCCGGGCGGCGTGGTGCTGCTCGCGCCGGCCTGCGCCTCGTTCGACCAGTACACCGGTTTCGAGGCGCGCGGCGATCACTTCAAGACGCTGGTCGCGGCGCTCCCTGGCGGGGAGAGCTGAGCCATGGCGCGCAAGCTCGCCTTCGACCGCATCCTCTTCGTCACCTGCGTCGGCCTCGCGATCGCGGGGCTGGTGATGATCTTCAGCGCGTCGGCGCCCCTGGCGCTCAAGAACTACAAGACACCCTACTTCTTCCTGATCCGCCAGTCGGCCGCCTGCCTCATCGGCCTCGTCGGCATGGCGGTGGCGATGCACGTCGACTACCGGCGGCTCCTCGACAGGCCGGTGGTGATGACCGCCGTCGGCGGGAGCGTGCTGCTGCTCGCCGGCGTGCTGGTCGCCGATCGCGCGCACATGGTGCACCGCTGGTTCCGGGTCGGCCCGATCCAGGTGCAGCCGTCGGAGATCGCCAAGCTGGCGCTGGTCCTGTACCTCGCCTACCAGGTCTCGCGGCGCGAGGACCAGGTGAACGATTTCAAAAAGACGCTCCTGCCGATCGGCGCGGTGGTCGGGATGCTCGCGATCCTGGTCTACCTCGAGCCCGACCTCGGCACGGCGGCGCTGTACGTCGCGATCACCGGCGTGCTGCTCTTCCTCGCCGGGCTGCAGTGGCGCTACCTGGCGTTCACCGGCGCCGCGGCCGCCATGGGTCTGGCGGCGCTGATCATCAAGGCGCCCTACCGGCTGCGGCGGATTACGGCGTTCCTCGACCCGGACGGCGATCCGCTCGGCGCCGGCTTCCAGGTGCGCCAGTCGATCCTCGCGGTGGCGAACGGCGGCGTCCTGGGGCTGTCGCTCGGCGAAGGAAGACAGAAGCTGTTCTTCCTCCCCGAGCCGCACACCGACTTCATCTTCTCGGTGGTCAGCGAGGAGCTGGGGCTCATCGGGGCGCTGTGCATCATCGGCGCCTTCGGCGTGCTCCTGTGGCGCGGGCTCCGGGCGGCGCAGGGCGCCCCGGACCGCGGCGGGTTCTACCTCGCGACGGCGATCACCTTGTGGCTGGTCCTGCAGGCCGTCCTGAACGTCGGAGTCGTGCTCGGCGTGCTGCCGACCAAGGGCGTGCCGCTGCCGTTCCTGAGCTACGGCGGATCGAGCCTGGTCGTGAGCCTGGTGGCGGTGGGGGTGCTGCTGAACGTGTCGCAGCACTCGGCGTGAACGGGACGTACCTGATCGCGGGCGGCGGGACGGGCGGTCACCTGTACCCGGGCATCGCGATCGCGGAGGAGATCCGGCGCCGCGCGCCGGGGACGCGGATCGTGTTCGCGGGGCGCGGGCTGCCGCTCGAGCGCGACATCGTCGGGCGGCACGGATACGAGCTGGTCGCGGTGTCGAGCGGCGGGGTCGTCGGCCGCTCGCCCGTGCAGCGGTTGCGGGGCGCGTTCCTGGCGCTCCGCGGGATCGGTGAGGCGATGGGGATTCTGAAACGGGAGCGGCCGCGCGCGGTGGTCGGCGTCGGCGGGTACGCCTCGGGGCCGATGGTCCTGGCGGCGGCGCTGCGCCGCATCCCGACCCTGATCGAGGAGCAGAACGCCGTGCCGGGTCTGACCAACCGCCTGCTGGGCCGCGTGGCGCGGGAGATCGCCCTGACGTTCGAGGAGACCCGCCGATTCTTCGGGGGCCGGGGGGTGGTGACCGGCTGCCCGATCCGCGCCGAGTTCATGCAGGCCGACCGCGACCGCGCGCGGCGCCGGCGCGAAGCGGGTGGTGCGCCGTTCAACCTCCTGGTGTTCGGCGGTTCGCAGGGGGCGCGGGCGCTCAACACGGCGGTCCTCGCGGCGCTTCCCGTCCTCGCCGACCGGCGCGCGCGCCTGGCGATCACCCACGGCACCGGCTCGGCCGATCTCGAGCGGGTGAAGACCGGTTACGCGGAGGCCGGCTGGACTGCCGACGTGCGGCCCTACCTGACCGACATCCGCGCGGCGTACGAGGACGCCGACCTGGTCGTGGCGCGCGCCGGCGCCAGCACCGTCTCGGAGCTGGCCGCCTGCGGGCGGGCGTCGATCTTCGTGCCGCTGCCGACCTCGGCGCACGACCACCAGTTGAAGAACGCCGAGCGGGTCGCCGCGGCCAGCGCGGCGATCGTCCTCGAGGAGCGCGACCTCGACGGGGCGCGGCTGGGCGGTGCCATCGCGGCGCTCATGGACGACCCGGCGCGGCTTCTGCGCATGGAGCGCGCGGCGGCGGGCCTGGCGCGCCCGGACGCGGCGGCACGCATCGTCGACTTGCTTGAAAGGATCGCAGCATGAGCCCGACCGTGCCACCCAGCGTCGCCCCAGGACGGGCCGCAGGAACGCGAATTTCGCGGCACCCACGTCGGCCGCG
>DATKFL010000242.1:0-3096 GCA_035511355.1 Dongiaceae bacterium | reverse complement strand
CTCGACCACCGCCCAGCGCAGGGCGTTGCCGGCCTTCTTGGTGTCGACGACCAGCGGGGTCAGGAGGTGCGGGATGTTCTCGTACACCCCGAGCTCGAGGCGCTTCGGGTCGATCATGATGAACTTCACTTCATCGGGGCTCGACTTGTAGAGGATCGAGGTCAGGATCGTGTTGAGACAGACGCTCTTCCCCGAGCCGGTCGAGCCGGCGATCAGGAGGTGCGGCATCTTCGCGAGATCGGCGAAGTGCGGCTCGCCGTTGATCTCCTTGCCGAGGGCGAGGGTCAGGGGGGCGGTGGAGCGCTGGAAGCGCTCGCTCCCCAGGAGCTCCCGGAGCCAGATGGTCTCGCGGGTGCGATTCGGAACCTCGATGCCGACCGTCGACTTGCCGGCCAGGCGATCGATCCGGATCGACTCCGCCTTGATCGCCAGGCACAGGTCGTCGGCCAGGCTGACGATGCGGCTGTACTTGATGCCGGCGTCCGGCTTGAACTCGAACACGGTCACGACCGGGCCGGGCTGGATGGCGATCACCTGCCCGTTCACCTCGAACTCGCGGCACTTCTCGGTCAGGAGGCGCGCGGTCTCGACCAGCTCCTTCTCGTCGACCTCGCCGGCGCGCTGTGGCGGGTTGAGCAGCGACAGCGGCGGGGGAGTGAAGTGCGACAGCGATTCGACGAAGTCGAACTCCGGTTGCGGCGCCGTGACGGCCGCATCGGTCGCGGTCGGGGCGGTCTTGGCGGCGCGCCGCGCGGTCTTGAGCGGCGCCGAAGGCTTCGCGGCGGGCGTCTCCGCGGCGGCGGGGCCGATCGCCGGCGGCTCGTCCGGGCCGTCGGAGAGCAGCGGGATCGGCGCGGCGCCCTTCGGCTCGACGTGCGCCTCGGCGTCGCCGCGCACCATCCGCTCCTGCCGTTCGCGCTGCCGGCGGGCCATCTCCTCGCGCTGCCGATCGCGCCGGCGCGCCTCGCGATGCCGCACGAAGGCGAGCCATGCCGACTGGGTCCACCGGCCGAGCCGGGCCACGAACGCGCGCATCGCCTCGACCACCGAGGCGCGCCCGACCATGACCACGCCCGAGACGGCGAGCGCCACGGCCACGACCAGGCCGCCCCAGCGGTTGAACGGCGACGCGAGGGCGCGCCCCGCGAGATAGCCGACCCAGCCGCCGGCGCGATGCGCCGATTGCGGTCCCCCGTCGCCGAGGGCGAGGTCGAGCGCGGCGGTCAGGGAGACCAGGATCAGGGCGCTCCCGAGCCCGCCCGCCAGGAGGCGCGACGGCTTGCGGAAGAAGAGGCGCCAGCCGACCAGGAACATCAGGATGGGGGTCGTCCAGGCGGCCCAGCCGAAGGTCTGGAAGAGGGCTTCCGAGAGGAACGCGCCGACGATGCCGGCGACGTTCGCGACCGACTCGCCGTTCCACCGGCCGAACGGCCAGGGCACCGGGTCGGAGTTCTGATGCGAGACGAGGCTGAGGACGAGAAGCAGCGCCGACGCCATGACGAGGACGGCGGCCCCTTCCGCCACGAGGCCGCGCGTCGCCGGGGCGTCCCGGCGTGGCGTGTTCCTGCGCCGCTTCGCCATGGCCCGCGATTCTACCTCACGTCTCCACCACCGCCGGGATGATCATCGGCCGTTTGTCCAGCCGCCGCCGGAAGAACCGCTTGAGCTCCTGCTGGATCATCGCCTTGAGGACGCCGCGGTCGGCGCGCTCCTCGGGCGTGGCGGCGCGCACCGCCTTGCGGACCACCCCTTCGGCCTCGCGCATCAGGTTCCCGTCGCCCTCGTCGAGGATGAAGCCTCGGCTGACGATCTCCGGGTCGCCCTCCATCTCGCCGCTCTGCGCGTCGATCGCCACCACGGCGAGGACGATTCCGCCCTCGGAGATGTGCCGCCGGTCGCGCACCACGATCTCGTCGACCTCGTCGAGGCCGCCGTCGATCAGCACCCGCCCGGCGCGCACCTTGCCGGCGCGCCGCGCCGCGTGCTCGTCGAGCTCCAGGATCTCGCCGTCCTCGGCGATCAGGATCCGCTCCTTCGGCAGGCCGGTGCGCTCGGCGAGGCGCGCGTGGCTGTAGAGCTGCCGGATCTCGCCGTGGATCGGCACGAAGTAGCGCGGCCGGACCAGGGTCAGCAGGATTTTCAGCTCCTCCTGCCCGGCGTGACCGCTGACGTGGTAGGGGGCCGCGCCGCCGAAGATCACCTCGGCGCCCCGCCGGTAGAGATGGTTGATCACCCGGTTGATCGACCGCTCGTTCCCGGGGATGGCGCGCGCCGAGATCAGGACGAGGTCGCCTGCCTCGATCGAGACGTGGTGGTGGTCGTCGAGGGCGATGCGCGACAGCGACGACATCGGCTCCCCCTGGCTGCCGGCGGCCACCACGACCGTCTTCTTCGGATCGAGCCGGCGGACCTCGTCGGCGTCGACCAGGAGGCCGGGCGGGACCTTGAGGTATCCCATCTCCTGCGCCACCGCCGAGGTCGAGATCATGCTCGCCCCGACCAGCGCCACCCGCCGCCGGTACAGCGCGGCATGGTCGATCACCTGCTGGATGCGATGCACGTTGCTGGAGAAGGTGCTGAAGACGATGCGCGCCGCGGCGCGCCGGAAGATGCCGTCGAGCGCCCCGCCCACCATCCGCTCCGAGCCGGAGAAGCCCTCCACCTCGGCGTTGGTGCTGTCGGAGAGGAGCGCCAGCACCCCCTGATCGCCGTAGTACGACATCGTCTGGAAATCGAAGGTGCGTCCGTCGACCGGCGTCTGATCCATCTTGAAATCGGCCGAATGGATGACCGTCCCGGCCGGGGTCTTGATCGCCAGCGCCATGGTGCCGGGGATGCTGTGGGTCACCTGGATGAACTCGACCGTGAACGGCCCGAGGGTCACCTCGTCGCCCGGTTTCACGGCGTGCAGGAACTTCTCGTGCGGCAGGCCGTGCTCCTTGAGCTTGCGTCGTGCCAGTCCCAGGGTGAAGTCGGAGCCGTGCACCGGGACGCGCGCCCGGTCGAAGAGGTACGGCAGGGCGCCGATGTGGTCCTCGTGGCCGTGGGTCAGGACGATGCCGCGGATTTCCTCGACCCGCTCGAACAGCCACGAAA
>DATKFL010000241.1:0-2364 GCA_035511355.1 Dongiaceae bacterium | reverse complement strand
TCCTGCCCGCCGGGCGGGTCGCGCGCGCCTGCACCACCATCTGCGTCGGAGGCGACCGGCCGGTGGTCGCCTACAACTACGATTTCCATCCGCAGGAGGGGCTCCTCCTGGTCAACCAGCGCGGCACGGTGCGGAGGAGCCGGGTCGAGCCGGGCGGCGCCGTCTGGACCTCGCGTTACGGCAGCGTCACGTTCAACCAGTTCGGGCGCGACAATCCGACCACCGGGATGAACGAGCGCGGCCTGATGGTGTCGCTGATGTGGCTCGACGGCAGCGAGTACCCGCCTGCCGACGCCCGGCCGGCGGCCGGCATCCTGGAATGGATCCAACGCCACCTCGACCTGGACGAAACCGTCGCCGACGTGATCGCGACCGCGGAAACGGTGCGGCCGACCGGCACGACGCCGATCCACTACTTCTTCGCCGACGCCCGGGGGGACGCGGCGGTGATCGAGTTCTTCGCCGGGCGGATGGTGGTGCATCGCGGCGCGGACCTGCCGGTGCGGGCGCTGGCGAACAACACCTACGACGAGTCGGTGCGGGCGTACGACGCCGCGAAGCGGCGCGGCGAGATGCCGGCGTCGCGCGGCTCGCTCGATCGCTTCGTGCGCGGCGCGATGCTGTCGGAGGGGAAGGGCGATCCGATCGCCCGGGGGTTCGAGATCCTCGCTTCGGTGGCGAACCCCGGCTACACCCGCTGGAGCGTGGTCTACGACCTCGCGGCTCGCGTGGTCCACTTCCGGACCGACAGCAACCTGGAGATCCGGCGGCTGGCGCTGGGTGGTCTCGATTTCGCCTGCGAGGGGACGGTCCGGATGTTCGATGTCACCGCGGCCGGTTCGGGGGACGTGGCAGGGCGTCTCCGCCCCTACACGCGCGCGGCCAATCGGGCGCTCATCGAGGCGTCGTTCGGCAGGACGCCGTTCCTGAAGGACCGGAGCGGCGCCGAGAAGGACGCCGCCGCGGCGCACCCCGACCGCACCTCGACCTGCGCCGGGCGGTGACTTCTCCGAGGCGAAAGCGCCCTGCGGTTCATCGGCGCCCGCCTACCGGAGCGGATGGGCCTTGAAGAACTCCCACATCACCTCGTTGCCGTTGATGTCGCGGGTGGTCGGGCCGTACTCGCCGGGGAAGAGGTTGTCCCACTGGTATCCGTCGGGCCACATGTGGCCCCCGCCGTTGATCCGGTAGAGCACCACCTCGGCCTCGTCCCGGCACCCTTCGTAGCTCACCCGGGTCACGGTCGTGCCGTCGCCGGGATCGAGGTCCGGCAGATCCTCGATCGTCCCCGCCATCAGGCATCCGTCCCGGATCCGCCAGCCTGCGACGCTGCGCGGCACCGAGATCGCGAGTCCCTGCCCGTTCAGATCCAGGTCCTCGTACGTGGCCCCATAACCCCACGCGGGATCCTCGGTGCCGTGGAATTCGACGACCGGCACCGGCCGAACCGGCGCGCAGCGCTGAAAGACCGAGTATTGATTGCCGCCGGCGACCGGCGCGATCGCCGCGATCCGATCCGACATCTCGCACGCAAGACGGTGCGCCATCGAGGCGCCGTTCGAGATCCCGGTCGCATACACCCTCGCCGTGTCGACGCTGACCACGGTCTCGAGCGTGTCGAGGAGGGCGTTGAAATAGGCCACGTCGTCCACGTTGTGCGCACAGGCGAAGCCGCTGACGCAGGCGTAGCCGCTCGACTCGGTCCACTCTCCCGCGCCGCTCCCCCAGTTGGTCGCATTGAAGGTCCTCCAGAGGAGATTCTCGGTGCCGTCCGGATAGACGACGATGAAGCCCTCCCGGTCGGCGAGCGCGTCCAGGCATCCCGGGTCATTGGTCCTGCCGCTCGGGCAGGTGATGATCCGCATCTGCGCCTTGCCGCTTCCCCCTCCGTGGAGGGCCATCACCACGGGCGCGGGCCTGAAGCAGTTGTAGTTCTCCGGGACGTGCAAGAGGTAATTCCGGTTCGGCCAGCCGGGCACTTCCCGCTCGTAGTCTCCCGGCGTGATCCGGCTCGAACAGGCGTTCGTGCTCGTCTCGCCCCGATCCGCCGCGCCGGCTACGGCCGGCATCAGGCCGAACAGGCCGAGCCCGAATGAGACAAATCCGATCGCGATGAGTCGATTCATGGTCCCTCCCGTTCGAAAACCCCGTTACGGGCCCCCCGCCCCTTTTCCGCCGACCGGCAGGACCGGCCGGCAGCGCGTGGCCGCGCCGTCGTGGGTCTTCGCTGGAAGGGAGGGGGTCTTGCCGGCGGGCCAGATTCTGGTCGAGCGGAACTACTTCAAGAATCGCGCCAGACTTGCTGGAGGATTGGTATTTTTCAACGCGACCGGCGTCGTTTCAATATCGCGGGGAGTAGTTCGT
>DATKFL010000240.1:0-7554 GCA_035511355.1 Dongiaceae bacterium | reverse complement strand
TCGACGTGTCGATGATCAACGAGGACACGTTCCAGGACAAGACCACCAACACGACGGTCTCGGGCGGCTTCGCCTTCCGCCTGGGTCACTGAGCAGGCGCGTCACAGGCAACGGGCTTTATCGAGCCCGGCCGCTTCGGCGGCCGGGCTTTTTCGTTTTCGGGATCAGAGGTACCCGAGGCTCTTGAGTTTCTTCTCCGCCTCCGGATCGAGCGGCAGCGCCTCGAGCGGCGCGCCGCGCCGCTCCAGACCTTCCGACCAGTGGCGCAGGTGCTGGCTCAGCGCCCGGGTCCGCTCGGCCTGGGTCGCGGCGAGGTTGGCAGTCTCGGAGGGGTCGGTCGCCGACTCATACAGTTCGACCCCCTCCTCCTGCGGGCGTGGCGAGCGCGTCTCGATCACCTTGAATCCCTCGCTCAGGAGCGCGCGCACCTCGATCCCCTTCGACTCCTCGTAGCGCCAGACCAGCGTCTCGGCGTACTGGTCGCGCGGCTCGACCTTGCCGTCGCCGGTCAGGCCGCGGGCGAGGGATCGTCCGTCGGTGCGCCGCATCGGCGGCAGCGCGAAGAGATCGAGGATCGTCGGCATCAGGTCGACGAGACCGACCGCGGTCGTCACCCGACGCCCCGCCGCGACGTGCCGGGGCCAGACGACGATCAGCGGGACATGGAGCGTCGCGTCGTACAGGTAGCGGTTGTGCCACTCCTCGCCATGCTCGCCGAGGCTCTCGCCGTGATCGCCGACGATGACGACGAGCGTGTCCGGCGCGCGCGCGAGGACCGCGTCGACGAGCCGCCCGACCTGGCGGTCGACGAAGGCGATCTCGCCGTCGTATGGCGACACGAAGCGGGCGCGCTCCTCGGCGGGGGGGGCGTACGGCTGGTGCGCGTCGAAGTAGTGCGCGAAGACGAACCAGGGGCCGCTCCCCTTCGCGACCTCGGCGAGGGCGCGGTCGGTCACCTGCGCCGCGTCGCGCTCGAAGGCGTCGTAGGAGTTCCCGAGCCAGAAGCCCGACCCGGCGCCGGGTCGGGGCTCGGCGCCGAAGGCGTCGTCGTACCAGGCGAACCCCTGCGCCAGCCCGAATCGGTGCTCGAGCGGAAAGGCTCCGAGCACGGCACCGGTGCGCCATCCGGCGGTCGACAGAGTCTCCGCGAGCGTCTCGGCCGACTCCGGCAGGCGCATCCGGCCGTTGCAGCGCACCCCGTGCGACGGCGGCAGGAGTCCGGTGAACAGGGTCGCGTGCGACGGCAGCGTCGACGGCACGTGCGCGCGCGCCTGCTCGAACAGCGTCCCCTCCGCGGCCAGGCGCGCCAGATTGGGCGACGTCGGCTGCGCGTAGCCGTAGGCGCTCAGGTGATCGGCCCGCGTCGTGTCGAGCGAGATCAGGAGGAGATTGGGGCGGGACTCGCGGGCGCACCCGGCGGCGAGCGCGGGCAACGCCGCGACGCCGAGAATCCGGGCAGCCCGCGTAAACCATCGCATGGGCGCGGATCGTATCAAGACGGGCGCACGCCGGCCTCGGCCGTCGTGCAAGAATCGCCGTCGCCGGTCGCGGACGCAGGGTCCGGGCGGTGCGCGACGGCGGCGGGAGTCGGTCATGACGTTCCCTCACTTCCTCGGATCACTCGCGGGCAGTCTGCTCGCGCTCGCCGGCACTCCGGAAGTGGCGCGGACGGCGGCGGCGCCCGCAGCCGAGGCTCGGGTGGCCGGGATCGGCGTCTCCATCCCCTGGTCCGGCACGCCGACGACGCCCGCCCTCGCGTCGGACGGTCGCAGCACGATCCGGATGCAGGTCGGCTTCGGCACGCCGGGAGAGGACTGGATCAACCGGGTCGTGCCTCTGCGCGACGGCACGTTTCTCGCGATTGGCTTTCTCAACCGCGGTCAGGGCGACGACTCGCACGCCTTCGCGGCGCGCCTGAAGCCGGACGGCGCCGTCGTCTGGGCGCGCGAATACGGCGAGGCGGGAGCGAACGCCTTCTGGGCGGCGCGCGAAGCAACCGACGGCCGCCTCTTCCTGACCGGCTACACCAGCGGCACGGGGGCGGGCGCCGAGGATGCCTTCCTCCTGATTCTCGAGCCCGACGGAACGACCCGGTCGCTCTCCAATTTTGGTGGCCCGAAGGACGACCTGGCGTTCGATCTGGCCCTCACCGCCGACGGCGGCGCCATTCTCGCAGGCCAGACCGAGAGCAGCGGCGCCGGCGAGCGCGATGTCTTCCTGGTCCGCACCGACGCCGAGGGCCGCGAACAGTGGCGGCACGATTACGGCGGCCCCGGGATCGATCGCGGCTTTGCGGTGGCGGCGGCCCCCGACGGCGGCTTCGTGGTCGCCGGCATCACCGCCGACGATCCGAAGCAGCCGGTCGACGGACTGATCATGAAGACCGACGCGGCCGGCGCACTTCTCTGGCGACGGGTCGTGGCGGGCGACAAGGCCGACATCCCGCACTTCCTGCACCTGCTGCCCGACGGTCGCATCCAGGTGGTCGGCTACGCCGCCTCGTGGGGGGCGCGTGACAACGACCTGCTCTCGGTTCTCCTCGCCGCCGACGGCACCGTCCTGCACCAGGAGATCTATGGCGGGCCGGGGGACGACCGCGGCATGACCAGCGTGCTCGATCGGGACGGCCATTCCCTCCTGGTCGGCTACACCCAGAGCGCCGGCGCGGGCGCCTGGGACATCATCCTCGCGCGGCTGTCGCCGGACGGGAAGTTCGAATCGAGCGTCACCTTCGGCGCGGCGGGGGTCGATCGCGGCACCTCGGTCGCGCCGTTGCCGGACGGCACGCTCCTCCTCGGCGCCTACGCCGCGGCGCAGGGGAGCCTCGATCTCGACGCGCTGATCCTGCGGGTCGATCGCCCGAAGTGGCCGAAGAAGGCTGCCGGCTTCACGGCCCACTCGATCTCGTAGCCCGGAGGCCGATGGCGCGCACCCGCAAGGCCGACTACGACCGCAGCAACCGGGTGACGCGCCTCGCGCTGCGCGATTCCTCCGCCGCGACGATCGCCGCGGACGGGGTGCTGGCCGCGGGTGACGCCGCCGGCCGGCAGGCGGCGGGGCAACGGCTGATCGACCTGCTCGCGGCGCAGACCGGCATCCCGACGCCGGAGGTCGTGGTCCCCGACCAGGCGCAACCGCACCGCCGCGCCGGCGGGCGGATCGTCTACTCGCTGCAGGGCGACTACCGCCGGCGGCAGCCCTCCCCCGCCGACTCGTCGGTGGCGCGCGGCGGCCGGCCGCTCGGACGGATCCGGGTGCTGCACCGCACCCCGGCGCGCGGCGCGGTGGTGAAGCCGGAGGCGTTCCTGCACACCCTCCTGCACGAGTTCTGTCACCACCACGACGCCGAGTCGCTGGGTCTCCTGCGCTCGTTCCACACCAAGGGGTTCTACGCGCGCCTGCGGCAGCTGCGCGAGCAGACCGCTGCGGCGGGGCGAGACGATCGGGCATCCGCGGCGCCGGCGCCGGCGCTCCCCCGCGGCCGCGCGGTCGCCGCGCGCACGCGACGGCGCCGCCCGACGCAGCCGGCCGCCGCGCCGATGCTTCCCGGCGCGCAACTGGTGCTCCCGTTCCTCGACCGGCTGTGGTCTATAATCCGCCGCCGATGAGCCCGTCCCCCGCCCGGATCCGCAAGGCCGTCTTCCCCGCCGCAGGCCTGGGCACCCGATTCCTGCCGGCCACCAAGGCGCAGCCCAAGGAGATGCTGCCGCTGGTCGACAAGCCGGTGATCCAGTACGTCGTCGAGGAGGCGGTGGCGTCGGGGATCGAGTCGATCATCATCGTCACCGGGCGCGGCAAGACCGCCATCGAGGATCACTTCGACGTCGCCTACGAGCTCGAACAGCTGCTCGAGCGGCGCGGCAAGCACGACCTGCTGGCCCAGGTGCGGTCGATCACCGATCTCATCAAGGTGTCGTACGTCCGGCAGAAGGAGCCGCTCGGCCTCGGGCACGCCATCCTGATGGCGAAGGACCTCGTCGGGCAGGAGCCGTTCGCGGTGTTCCTCGGCGACGACATCATCGAGGCGAAGGTCCCGGTGATGCGCCAGATGATGGACGTGCATGCCCGGCGCGGCTGTTCGATCGTGGCCGTCGAGCGGGTCAGCCGCGAGCGCACGCGCGACTACGGCATGGTGGCGCTCAAGCCGGGCGGCGCGGAGGGGGGCCGGGTGCACGAGGTGGCCGACCTGGTCGAGAAGCCGCCTCCCGAGGAGGCGCCGTCGGATCTCGCCATCATCGGGCGCTACATCCTGACCCCGGAGATCTTCGATCACCTCGAGACGACGCGCGCCGGACGGGGCGGCGAGATCCAGCTGACCGACGGGCTCAAGTCGCTCCTGCGCCGCCAGCCGATCTGCGCCTACTCCTTCGAAGGGACCCGCTACGACACCGGCGACAAGCTCGGGTTCCTCAAGGCGACGGTAGAGTTCGCGCTGCGCCGCCCCGATCTCGGCGGCGACTTCCGCGCCTGGCTTGCGGGGCTGGACTTCGGCGGCTCCGCGCCGCGCCCGCTGCGCCCGCCGGCCGGCCCGGTCGCGCCGCGTCCGCGGCGCGTCGGCCCGCGCCAGGTGGTCGCCCGCCGGCCGCTCCGCCGCCGCCCGCGCCGCCGGTGAGCCCCGAGCGGCGCCGGCGGCCGGGCCGCCTCGGCGCCCATCCCGAACGCCGCGCCCTCGCCCGCACCCTCCGCGACGCCCTCGCCGCCGCCGCGCCGCCGCTGTCGTTGCGCGCCCGATCGGCGCGCCGCGCCGTGGTCCTGCCGCCCGTGGTCAACATGTTCGCGCGCGCCTCGCGTTCGGCGCCGGTGGTGAGCCAGGCGGTCCTCGGGGCGCGGGTCGCGGTGGTGAAGCGGATCCCGGGGTGGGCCCTGTGCGAGACCGGTGATCGGTATCGCGGCTGGATCCGCGCCGCGGCGCTGGCCGCCGACCGGCGCGACGGCTCCCTTTTCGAGGTGGCGAGCCTGTTCGCGAACGTCTATTCCGAACGCGACGTCACGACGCGCGCGCCGATCGCGGTGCTGCCGATCCTGGCGCGGGTCGAGGCGACGCCCGCCGGCGGGGGCGAGCACGAGCGCACCTGGACGCGGGTGCGGCTGCCCGACGGGCGGCGGGGGTTCGTGCAGCATGCCGACCTGCGCCCGGCCGACGCGCCGCCGACGCCGGCGGCGGAGCGCCCCGGCCGGGTGGTGGCGACCGCGCTGCGGTTTCTCGGTCTTCCCTATTTATGGGGCGGCACGACGCCGTTCGGGCTCGACTGCTCCGGCCTGGTCCAGCTGGCGCACCGGGTGCACGGCGTCTTCCTGCCGCGCGACGCCGATCTGCAGTGGGCCGATCGGCGACTCCTGTCGGTGGCGCGCGGGCGGCTCCGTCCCGGAGACCTGGTCTTTTTCGGTCCGGGCAAGCGATCGATCACCCACGTCGGCATCGCGCTCGGCGGGCGCGCGTTCGTGAACGCCACGACGCGCGGTGTCCCGGTGGTGCGCATCGATCGCCTGGAGGATCCCGGCTGGCGGGTGCTGTGGCGCGGCGCGCGACGCCTGCCGGGGACGCGGCGCTAGTCTTTCGAGGACGACTTCTTGTCGGACGACGAGCTCTCGGACTTCGACTCGCTCTTGCTGTCGCTCTTGCCCGAGTCCTTGCCGCCCTTGTCGCCCTTATCGCCCTTGCTGCCCGAGTCGGAGCCGCCGCTCGAACCCTTGCGGCCGTAATCGGTCACGTACCAGCCGGTTCCCTTGAACTGCACCGCCGGCGCCGACAGCAGCTTCTCGACCTTCCCCTTCTTGCACTTGGGACAGCGCTTGATCGGGGGGTCGGAGTATTGCTGGATCTCCTCGAACCGGTGACCGCATTTCCTGCACTGGTATTCGTACAGCGGCATTCGATCTCCTCGCCTCCGGAGCAGGGTGCGGATGATACCGCGTCCTCCGGCACTTCGGATAGCATTCCGCCGATGCGCGTCCTCCGGAGGGTTGCGCCCGCGGCGGCCGCCGCGCTCGGAGCGCTCGCTGCCATCGCGGCGCCGGCGGGAGTCGTGTCGCCCGCCCTCCCGGCGGCGCCGGCGCGGGCCCCCGCGGCGATCCCCGACCCGATCGAGTTCGACAGGTGGATCCGGGTCGAGAGCGAGCACCTGGTCATCTACAGCAACGCGCCGGAGGACCCGACCATCGACGTCGGCCGGCACGTCGAGGTCTTCCGCGACCAGATCGCGCGCTTCAACCCGGACCTGCGCGTCGACTCGGCGCTGCCGATCGTGCTCTTCGTGTTCCGCGACGACCGCACCTTCATCCCCTACAAGCTGCTCGGGCGCGGCCAGCGCGCCGGGATGGCGGCGAACATCGACGGCTTCTTCCTGCAGCACGACGACGGCAACTACCTGTGCGTCAACGCGACGCCGGCGAACGATCCCTGGCCGGTCATCTACCACGAGTACGCGCACTTCTTCCTCGCCAACAACTTCACCGACATCCCGCTCTGGCTCAACGAGGGCCTGGCGGAGTACTTCGGCACGTTCCGGGTCGACGGCTCCGAGGCGATGATGGGCGGGCCGATCAAGTCGCACCTGTGGTGGCTCCGCGAGCATCCGCCGATGGCGCTCCGGCGCCTGTTCTCGATTGACTTCGCGTCGCCCGAGTATCACGAGGACGATCGCCAGGGCACCTACTACGCGCAGTCGTGGGCGGTCACCCACTATCTCCTCTGGGGGACGGACGGCCCGGGCGGCGGGATGGACCGCTTCCTGAGCGACCGGAAGCGCGGCGACAGCCTGGCCGCGGCCGTCGCTCCGTTCACCGCCAACCCCGGCGAGCGGGAGGAGCGCTTCCTTCAATACCTGAATGCGAAGAAGTTCCCGTTCCACACGGTGCCGCTCGGCGACCGGAGCGGCGCGCCGGCCCCGAAAGTGACGGCCCTGACCCGCGACGAGGCTTACTACCGTCTCGGCGATCTCCTGCGGCACGTCGATCCCGGCCGGCTCGAGGCGGCGGCGGAGCATTTCCGCGCCGCGCTCCGTCTGCAGCCGGAGCGCGCCGACGCGCACGCCGGTCTCGGCCAGACGCTGTTCGAGCTGGGACGGCGCGACGAGGCGCGGGTCGCCTTCGAAAAGGCCTACACGCTGGCGCCCGACGACCCGCGCATCGGACTGCGGTTCGGCCTGTCGCTGGTCGAGTCCTCCTTCCCGGCCGATCAACGCCAGGTGGTCAAGCCCGAGGCGCTCCCGGCCGATCTCCTGCGCGGGCGCGCGATCCTCGAAAAGCTGGTCGGCCGCGAGCCGGCGAACGCGCTCGCCTGGGGGGGGCTCGGCACGTCGTATGCCTTCGACGGCGGCGACGTCGCCCCCGGCATCGCGGCCCTCGAGAAGGCGCGCGCGCTCCTGCCGAGCCGGCCGGAACTGGCGGTGAATCTCTGCTGGCTGTACCTGCGCGGCGGCGGTCTCGAGAAGGTGCGGCCGCTCTACGAGCAGGTGGTGCGCACCTCCGACGACAAGCGGGCGCGCGCCGAGGGGCTCGAGGCGGTCTTCTGGGCCGACTACGAGATGGCCGCCGCGGCGCCCGCCGACGAGC
>DATKFL010000239.1:0-12965 GCA_035511355.1 Dongiaceae bacterium | reverse complement strand
GCCGGCGGCGCATCGCAGTCGATCCAGGCTTCGATCTCGTCGCTCGGCACCAACTTCATCCAGATCTTCCCGGGCGCCGTGACCCAGTCGGGGGCGCGGATCTTCACCGGGCAGTCGACCCTGACCGCCGAGGACGCCGAGGCGATCAAGACCGAGTGCCCGTCGGTCGCCTACGTCTCGGCGTCGGTCCGAAGCGCCGGGCAGATCGCCGCGGGCGAGCTGAACTGGAGCACCTCGATCTTCGGCGCCGACGTCGACTGGCCGTTCATCCGAGCCTGGAACGTCGCGGAAGGGAGCTTCTTCACCGAGTCCGAGGTCAAGGGCGCCGCCAAGGTGGCGGTGCTCGGCGCCACCGTTGCCGACAACCTCTTCCCCGGCGGCGGCGCGGTCGGAGCCCTCATCCGGATCAAGAACGTGCCGTTCCGGGTGAGCGGCGTCCTCGAGAGGAAGGGCGGCTCGATGATGGGGCAGGATCAAGACGACCAGGTGATCGCCCCCTACACCACGGTCATGAAGCGGCTGGTCGGGACACAGCGGATCAACATGATCCAGGTGACCGCCGTCTCTCCCGACCGGGTGTCGGAAGCCAAGACCGAGATCGAGGCGCTCCTCCGGCAGCGCCAGCGGATCGCCCCAGGGCAGGACAGCAACTTCATGATGCGCACCCAGGAGGAGATCGCCGCCACCGCCGCCGAGAACACCCGCACGCTGTCGATCCTGCTCGGGTCGGTCGCCGCCATCTTGCTTTTGGTCGGCGGGATCGGGATCATGAACATCATGTTGGTCTTGGTGGTTGGGCGGATCTGCGAGATCGGCGTGCGGATGGCGATCGGCGCCAAGTCGCGCCACGTCCTGGCGCAGTTCCTGGTGGAAGCGGTGGTCCTGGCCGTGGTCGGCGGGGCGATCGGCGTCGGGCTCGGGATCGGATCGTCGCTGCTGATCTCGAGCCTCGCGGGCTGGCCGGTGCGTCTCGGGCCGGGGCCGATCGCGCTGGCCTTCGGGTTCGCCGCCCTGGTCGGCGTCTTCTTCGGCTACTATCCCGCCCGGCGGGCGGCGCGGCTCGATCCGATCGAGGCGCTGCGCTACGAGTGACGGCGGCGCATGCGCGAGGTGCCGGGATGGAAAGAGCAGGTCGGATCGGAGTCGGAGCGCTGGTGGCGATGCTCGCCGGCGGGCTCCTGATGGCGGCGTCGCCCGGGACATCGGGCGGGCCGGACGCCGGCTTCGACGCCTGGTCGGACGGCGCCACGATGCGGGTGGACTACCACCACGGCGGCCGCGCCGCGGCGCTCGGCGTCGCCGCCGAGGAGACCGTCGCCCTCGACGCGGTGCGCCGCGAAGGTCCCTGGCCCGGGTCGCGCAGGAACCTCGTCGATCTCCTCAACCTCGGCGCCTACCGGGTCGAGGTGCGCGACCGCGCGACCAACCGGATGCTGTTCGCGCAGGGGTTCGGAAGCATCTACGGAGAATGGGAGTCGACCGACGAGGCGAAGACCGCCCGGCGGGTGTTCCACGAGTCGGTGCGCTTCCCCTTCCCGCGCAAGCCGGTGCAGATCGATCTCTTCAGGCGCGCCGACGACCAGTCGTGGCGCCCGCTCGGGACCTTCCTCGCAGACCCTGCGTCGCAGGAGACCCGGCGCGATCCGGTCGGCGGACGTGGCGCCGTCTGGAGCCTGTTCGAGAACGGTCCGCCGGAGGCCAAGGTCGATCTCCTCATCCTCGGCGACGGCTACACCGCGCAGGAGATGCCGAAGTTCCACGCCGACGCCAAGCGCCTCGTCGACCTGCTGTTCTCGGTGCCGCCCTTCAAGGAGCGCCGCGCCGACTTCAACGTGCGCGCCCTCGACCTGCCGAGCGAGGACTCCGGGATCGATCGGCCCAGCACCGGCCGCTACCGGCGCACCGCGCTCGGAACGTCGTACGACATCTTCGGCTCGGAGCGCTACGTCCTGACCTACGACAACCGCGCCTTCCGCGACGCGGCGGCGCAGGCGCCGTACGAGTTCGTCGAGATCCTGGTCAACAGCGACACCTATGGCGGGGGCGGCATCCACAACCTGTACGCCACCTGCGCGGTCGGCAGCGGCTCGGCGCCGTACCTCATGGTGCACGAGTTCGGGCACCATTTCGCCGCGCTCGCCGACGAGTACTACACCTCGGACGTCGCCTACGGCACCGAGTCCGCGATCGTCGAGCCGTGGGAGATGAACGTCACGGCGCTCGGCGATCCGGCGGCGCTGAAGTGGAAGGATCTCGTGACCACCGGCACGCCGCTGCCGACACCCTGGGGGAAGGAGGAGTTCGAGGCGCACCAGAAGGAAACCCAGGCCACCCGCAAGGCGCTCCGCGCCCGCCGCGCCCCGGAATCGGAGATGGACGCGCTGTTCGCGACCGAGCTGGCCTGGACCAGGCCGTTTCTCGCGGGGCCGCCGCACGGCGGCCAGGTCGGGGCGTTCGAAGGAGCGGCCTACCGCGCCAGGGGTCTCTACCGCCCGTCGAGCGACTGCATCATGTTCACCCGCAACCTCGACCGCTTCTGCCCCGTCTGCGCCCGCGCCATCACCCGGGTCATCGACCAGTCAATCGGCAGGTAGGCCAGCCGGCAGCAAGGCCGGGCAAAGTGGTTCGTCAGCCGTCGCCTGGAGCGCCCCCGAGCCGTAAGGGGCGAGGCACCGACGTCGGCCGCGCCCCTTACGGCTCGGGGGCGCCCCGGTCGGTCAGCCTCCGAACGCCTCCCCGACGACCTTCTGCAGCTCCCCTTCCTGGAACATCTCCATCACGATGTCGCTGCCGCCGACGAACTGCCCCTTGATGAAGACCTGGGGGATCGTCGGCCAGTTGGAGTGCGCCGAGAGCACCTGGCGGATGCGCGGGTCGGCGAGGACGTCGACCACCTCGAACGGCTTCCCCAGCTGCCGGAAGAGGTCGATGGCGCGCGCCGAGAAGCCGCACCGCGGTTGATCCTTCGTGCCCTTCACGAACAGGACGATGGTGTTGTCGGCAATCGACTTCTTGATGTCGGCGAGAATCTGATCGTCGGTCATGGTCGGTCTCCCTTCGGGCTTTCCTGAATCACGCCGGCGCCGAGGTCTTCAGCGCGAGCGCGTGGATGGCCTGCGAGGCCATCTCGTCCTTGAACAGGGCGTAGATCATCTGGTGCTGCTCGATCCGCGAGCGTCCCGCGAAGGCGGGCGCGGTGACGATCGCCATGAAATGGGCGTCCTCGCCGCTGACTTCGGCACGGGCCCCGGGCAGCGCGGCCTCGATCCGGCGGGCGATCTCCTGGGTGGTCACGGAAGCCCGATGGTCGCGAGCAGCGAGTGGTCGAGGTCGCAGGCGACGTCGGCGACGCCGTCGGCGTCGGAGTCGATGTCGAACGAGTCGCAGATTCCGCCCATGAGCCGGGTCGTCAGGTCGGCGGTGCCGAAGCACTGCACCCAGCCGCCCTCGTCGTCCTCCCAGGTCTGCACGAGACCCAGGCAGGAGTCGGCCTCGACGCTCGCCAGGAGCTCGTTCGGCTTTCCGAACGGACCGGGCGCGACCACGTTGAACGAGGCGCCCGACGCGCTGGCGAAGACGGTGGGGTTCGAGTAGACGACGGTGCCGCCGGCCACGGTCACGGTCAGCCCGTTCCAGGAGATGTCATCGCATCCCTGGGTCACGGCGCTGCCGGGGGTGTAGGTGATCGCCCAGTTGCCGTCGAGCTGCTGGCGGATCAGGCCGCAGTCGAGGCCGTTCACGATCAGGGTGTCCCCGTCCTGCGTGCAGGAGAAGGCAGCACACGCCAGGACCGCGACGGCCGCGGCGCGCAGCACGAGACAAGCGGTGGACCGGGGCATCGGCTCTCCCTTGGACCGGCCCTCCCCCCGGGGGCGGCCGGCGACGACGGGCATTATCGCATGGGGGGTGCGCCGCACTGGCGTCCGCGGCGTGTGTGCCGCTGCATTGCGCCGGGCGGGCCCGGTTGCGTACGATGCGAGGCGATCGAAGAGGTCCCCATGAGCCACCCCGAAAGGAGATCCGCTCGCCCCACCCGGACGACCCGGCCGCTCGGGGTGTGGCGGATTGGAGCGGCGGCGGCGCTCCTTGGTTTAGTCGCGACCGGCGCGCTGTCGGAGCCGGCCCCCGCATTGCTGTCGGCGCCCCTCGCCGCCGCGATCGCCGCGACCACCCCCGACCGCGTGCTCGCGCTCGACAACGGCCTCACCGTCGTCCTGCGGCGCGATCCGGCGCAGCCGGTGGTGGCGGTGCAGATGTACTACAAGGTCGGCGCGCGGCACGAGACGATCGGCATCACCGGCATCGCGCACTTCCTCGAGCACATGCTGTTCCGCGGCACCGACCATTTCGGACTCGCGGACATCACCGGGGTCATCGAGCGGGCCGGCGGCGAGTGGCATGGCTACACCTGGCTCGACGGCACCACCTTCTTCGAGGCGGCGCCGAAGCCGCTCCTGCCGACGCTTCTCAAGCTCGAGGCCGAGCGGATGACGCTGGCCCGGATGGCGGCGAACGAAGTCGACCCGGAGCGCGGGGCGGTGTTCCAGGAATACCGCGGCTACCAGCTCGACCCGCGGTCGGACCTGTTCGACGCGGTGATGGCCATCCTGTTCCTGCAGCACCCCTACCGGAACAACACGATGGGGTGGGAAAGCGACCTCGCCGGGATCACCCACGCCGATCTGGTCGCCTTCTATCAGCGCTATTACGGGCCGCGCAACGCGGTGCTGGCGATCGACGGCGACCTCGATCTCGACGCGGCCGAGAAGGAGGTGCGCAAGGCCTTCAACGAGGTCGAACCGCGCGGCGACAGCGTCGTCACCCGCACCGTCGAGCCCCCGCTCGAGGGGACGCGGCGCGTGACGCTGAAGCGCGCCGGCGCCCGGCGTGCGCTCCTGATGTCGTGGCTCGCGCCGGCGGCGACGCGGCCGCGCGAGTACGCGGCGAT
This sequence comes from Dongiaceae bacterium, assembly GCA_035511355.1. Classification (GTDB taxonomy): domain Bacteria; phylum Acidobacteriota; class Polarisedimenticolia; order Gp22-AA2; family Gp22-AA2; genus DATKFL01. The sequence continues at coordinate 8,017 of DATKFL010000239.1, read as the reverse complement.
GATGCTGTTCGACGCGGTTCTCGGGACGCCTCGCGGGTTGTCGTTCGAGCACCACTCGGGCGATCTGACCGAGGGGTTGGAGGTCTCCCCGGCGGGACGGTTGTGGCCGGTCGTCGACCAGGGCCCCGCCGAGAGCCTCGGCACCGCGTTCGTGCCGATGGTCTACCCGGGGCACTACTCGATCTACGCCACGTTGAAGCCCGGCCGGACGCCCGCCGATCTCGAGAAGGCGATCAACACGGCGCTGCGAAACGCGCGCGAGATTCCGGTCGCGAGCGTCGACGCCGCGCGGCGGCTCATCCTGGCGGCCGACAGCGTCGAGACCGACTCCCCGCTCGAGGCGGCGCACGAGATGGCGTTCTGGACCGCGCTCGGCGGGGTGGGGGCGCGACGCGCGGTGCTCGAAGCGCTCGCCGAGGTCACGGCGGGAGAGGTGCAGGACATCGCGCGGCGCTTCACGCCCGACCGCGCCGCGATCGGCTGGCTCCTGCCTTCGGAGGGAACCGTCCCGACGGCGGCACTGCCCGCTGCCGAGCGGCCCCGCCAGGCGATTCCATCCTCCCTGAAGGGCACCTGTGACCCCCTGGCGGGACCGGAGGTCCTGACGCCGGCGAGAGTCGCGCAGGTCGCGTCGGACCGGTGGCCGAACGAAACCGGCGCAGTCCTGATCGACTCCCGGCCCGGCCTCACGACGTTCGCACTGCGGTGCACGATCGCCGCGCCCGGGAAGCGATCGCGCGAGGAAGTCCTCGCACGGCTCCGGGGCGTCGCGCAGGCACTCTCCGACGACCGCGAGGCGGCGGCGCGCGCCGCCGCGAACGGCATCCAGATGACCATCGTCGCACCCGGGGACGGGCGGTTCGACGAACGCGACACGCTGCAGGTGGAGATGACCGGGCCAGCCGCGAGCCTCGCCTCGGCGATGCAAATCTTCGAGTCGGCGCTGCCGGCGGCGCTCGACGCACCTCTGAAGCAGCGAGCCGACCCGCATCGGCCCGAAGAAATCGCCCGGTACATTCTGGAGCAGGAGGTCAGAAAGGCGCCGTCCGACGGCCAGGCGATCGTCATTCCCGAATCGGTCAGGAGGATGGTCGGGAAGGTCGTCCTCTGGGAGACCCCCAATCCGGCGCGCCCCAGGGTCTACTTCGTCCTCGTCGGTCCGTTCGACAGGGGCGCGCTGGGGCGACGCTACCGCGATCTTGCGGCGTGCGCCATCGAGAAACTGTCCCCGGGCGAGCCGCCCTACACGACCCAGAGGACCAGCGTGGCGGCGCCCGACTCTCCGCCCGCCGAGCCGCCGGCGCCGCCCGCGCCGCGCGTGCCGTTCAAGCCGGGCGAAGTGCACGCCGCGGCTCCCGGGGTCGTGCAGGGGAGACTGCTCATCGCGATCCCCGGCGACCCCGACCCGCTCGTGCAGGACGCCGTCGCCTGGCTTCTGCATCACAACTACAGCGGTCGCCTGGGCGTGGCCGCCATCGCCGATGCAGGCCTCGTGTACGAGATGGAGAGCGAATCGACGCGCCGCGGGGAGCCGCTCGCCTGGTTCAGCATGGGCGCCGACCCGTCGAAACTCCTGACCCTGACACGCATCCTGAACTCAGTCATCGACACGGTGGTCCGGGACGGCTTCTTCACCGATGCGGAGGTCGCGTCGTACCGCTCCTACGCGGTCGGCCGCACCCCGGTCCGCCTGGCGCACCCCGACCAGGCCGCGCGCTACTGGACCTCGGTGCTCCTGCGCGGAGGCGATGACCGGACGCCGGCGGTCGAGGCGGCGCGCGCCGCGGAACTGAGCGGCGAGGAGGTCCGGGAGGCGGGCCGCCGGATGCTCGTCGACGCGGGCAGGCTCACCGTGACGGTCGGGAACCAGCAGGCTCGCTGATCCACGTCGCCCGCGCTACGGCGAGCAGACCACGAGGTCGAGCGCCGCTCGTCCGGCCCCGAATCCTCCCGACCCGCACGGCTTGCGGGCGCGGATCAGGTAGTAGGAGCCATCCCCCACGCTCGGATCCGGACGCAGGTCGTCCCACACCGGCGACGCGAGCGCGGTCGCGAGACATCCCGCGCCGCTCAATCCGCCGGCACCCAGCGTCGACAGGTTCGCTCCCACGACGTCGTACACCACCGGCGTCGGGTCGATCGAGACCTGCGCGTCCCAGGTCAGATGCGCCGCCGGGGAAACTTGAAGATTCGTCACCTCGACCGGAAGCTGCCACTGCGACGCGTCGCCCGGGGCGCAGTCGCCGCCGTTCAGGGCGCCGTCCTCGTCGCGATCGGCGCCGAGTCGCACCCCCGATCCAATCGTCGCGCAGGTGAAGGTCAGCGGCCCGCCCGCGTTGGCACGCAACTGCGCCGTCGTCACCTGCGCCTCCCCCGCGGCGTCGCTCGTCCAGAGGCCGCCCGGGGCGCCGCCGTTCAGGTACCAGGTGCGCTCGCGCGCCCCGCCGCCCGCCGAACGGGCCGCCGCCACCAGCTCGCAGTGCCGGTTCGGGTTGGCGAGATTCCCCAGCCCGAGGAGAGCCTGGAAGAGCGCCTCGTCGGCCGCGCTCCCGGTCGGCGGCGCGCCGGCCGGGAGCGTCAGGTTGCGCCCGACCGCCGGCCGCGTCCCGGTCGGGAACAGCGCCGTGAAGGCGGCGATGTTCTTGACGTCGTCGGGGGTGAGCTGGAAGACGTTCGCCGACAGGAAGGAGTTCAGGTCGGGTATCGATCCGTCGTGCGTCAAGCCGAAGCCGCTCCTCTGATCGGTCGGAGGGTCGTTCGGGTTCCCGACGGTCGCGTAGCGCGGCCCGGATTTCTCGTACATGTTGCGCAAGTGAGGGATCTTGAGATCGCTGTGCGGCGACCCGTCCAGCGTGCCGTTGAACAGCGCCGCCTTCGCGAGCGGCGGATCGCCGGGCGCCAGGCCGCCGAGCTTGCCGCCGCCGGCCCCGAACGGGAGCGTGTGGCAGGTGACGCAGAACGCCCCGTCCGTGGGCGGCCCGACGGCGCCGGTGAAGCGTTGCTGGCCGAGGAACGGGTTGCCGGGGTTCGGCAGCCCGGGTACCGTCACGACGGCGTTCGGCACGGTGTCGTCGAGATTCCGGAAGGGGTTCGGCGGGAAGGCGATGCCGAGGGCGAACTGGCGGAACTCCTCCATCTCCGCCGCTGACAGCCCGGCCGGCTCGTTGTTCACCGGACCGACGTCGGCGGCGCCCATCAGTCCGACGAACGCCTTGTTGAAGGCGTCCATCGTGCCGCGGTCGCCGCGCCAGTGCAGCGGCTCGAGCATGCCGCGCAGCGTCTGCGTCGCCATCGGCCCCTTCTCGGGGTCGAAGCCGTCGTGCGCCGCCGACTGGTTCGGGTCGTCGATCGGGAAGAAGCGCACGTTGTCGCCCGGCGTGCCGTACGCGACGAACTGGCCGGTCGGATCGCCGAGGTCCCAGGCGAGGTTGTCGCGGTCGCCGGAGAGATGGCAGGAGGAGCAGGCGGCGTCGCCGTGCTGCGACGAGTCGATGCCGTCGTACATCCGGCGGCGGCCGGCGAGGATGGCCGGAGATGACGGATCGTGCAGCGCGATCGAGTCGACGTTGGTCATCGCGACCGGGTCGATGATGTCGATGGCGTTGGCGAACCGGCTCAGGACATAGAGGCGCGGCACCGCAACCTCGCGGAGCGCCACGCCGGTCGGCCCCTCGTCGGTGTAGACGACGTCGGGAAGGTTCCGGTCGGGGCCGAAGATGCAGGCGCCGTAGTCGGGCCCGGGGCCGTTCAGGCAGGCCTGGCTCAGCCGGAAGACCTTGCGTGACCCGATCGCCGTCAGCCAGGCCTCGGTGCCGGCGGCGTTCCAGACCATCATCCCGGGCTGCGAGACGCTGTTGATCCGCTCGACGAAGTTGCCCGGCGGCTGGCTCGCGCGGTCGATGTGCCGGTTGAGGTCGACGATCCGCACGCTGTTCCCCGCCGCCGGGTTCACGATCGCGAGACGGTTGTCGACCGTGTGGCCACGCACGCCGAGGGCATGCTCGAATCGCACCTGGTTGCGCGCCTCGGTGTGCGGCACGTAGAGGCGCCCGTTCGCCGGGTTGACCGAAACCTCGAACAGCGACGTGCCGAGATGGTCGACCGCCACGACGCCCGCGGTCGTCGGATTGGCCGCGTCGATGACGAACAGGTCATGGTCGGCGATCCGGAATGGCAGGCAGGTCGACCAGTCCTGGCCGATCTCGTCGCGCCAGCGGCCGGTGTTCGAATCCCACTTCACGATCAGGCCGACGTGCGGCTGCTGCCCGTTCGGCGGGTCGGGGAGCGCCAGGTTGCGCGGGATTCCGGCCGGGTGCGGTGGGTAGGGCGGGTTGGCGCGGTTCGGACAGAAGATGTCATTCAACCCGAGCGCCGCGAGACGCTGCGCATCGAGCCCGGCGTTTCCCGACCAGATGGCGTTCGCGTTGAGCACCGTCGTCTGGTTCCCCGACTGCAGGACGACGGCGTACACCTTCGCGCCGTCGGTCGAGACCGCGAGCGCCCGCACGTCGCGGCCGAAGAGATCGACCCGTGTCGGCGGCTGGGTCAGATCGGCGAGGTTGAAAACCTTGACGCTGTCCTCCTGCGAGACCGCGACGAACGCCTTCCCCGAAGCGAAGACGATGTCGGTCGGCTCGTCACCGACCACCAGGGTGCGGGTCACCGTGCCGAGGTTCAGGTCGACGATGCTCACCGTGTCGGAGAGGTTGTTCACCACCCACGCTTCGGAGTCGGTGCGCGCCCGGACGGTGACCGGCTCGAGGCCGACCGGGATGGCGCGCTCGGCGAGGAGCGATCCGTCGGCGGCGACGCTGAACACCTCGAGGAGCGCGTCGGGGGTGTTCACCGCGAGAAGACGACCTCCCGACGGAGTGAGCGCGATCGGGTGGACGTGCGACGACTCGAAATTGACGTAGGCGGCGCGTGCGGGGCCGTCCGCGGCGACGATCAGCGCCGCTGCGACGGAAAGCGCCGCGGCGAATCCGAACCGGATTCCTGTTCGCATCGCCGACCTCGGAGGGCCACGGCATCGGCCCGGGCGTTTGCACCGGAATCTACCTCCACCTGCCGGCACGGTCAACGCTCGATGTTCGTCCGGCCCGTTCGCCGGCGGACGCGGTCGACGCGCGTCACCTGCCGCAGGGCGCGCCGATCGCCCGCGGGTCAGGGACCCCGATCCCGCCGCAAAGCGCGGCCGCTCAACGACTCCCGAGCATCGGGGTCGGTCGTCATCCCCGCCACGCCACCTTCCCGGCGACCCTGGCAGCGGCCTTGCGTTGTCCGCCCATGCCGACCCGTCGCAGGTGCAGGGAGGCGACGATGGCGGCGAACGAGGGTTGTCTCATCTGGGGGGAGGGATCGTCAGGGCCGGCGTGCCTGGGGGCGGCCACTCCGTGCTCACCGATCCCTCCCCTCTCCTCGAGCGCCGTCGCGAGCGGCTTCTGAACGACATGGCTCGACGCACGGCAGGACGCCCTCCCGGGGCGTCGCGGCCGTCCCGGAACTCCTCCCCCGGGGCGGCCGCCAGCCGCGCCGCGGGACGGGCGGCCAGGGCCGCCTTCTATCCTCTTTATTAATGGTGGAATCGACGGCTCGCCGGGGCGCGTCTGCGCCAGCCGATGCGGCGGTCCGATCGGGACTGGGTGGGTCCGGCTAGAACGCGAAGTTGAGGTAGAGCGAGAAGCCGCGCACCTCGTAGCGGAACTTCGCCTGGGTGTCGCCGTCCTCGTACCGCTTCAGGTCGATGCTCTCCTTGTCGAGACCGCCGGTGATGCCGGCATGCTTCGCGTACCACCAGGTCATCCGCATGGCGGTCTCGCCGATGCCACCGGTCGCGCCGGCGATGTTGTTGACGTAGATCTGCCGCGAGTAAAGGAGGACTGCCAGTCGCTTGGTCACGTTCCAGTCGATCTGCAATCCGAGTTGGGGTACCGGCACGCTGGCGCTGATCTCCTCATCCACCAGTCCGCTGGCCGGCGGGCTGGTCACCGATCCGTCGGCCAGGAGGCTCGCCTCGAGCGTCAGGTAGACGATTCCCGCCGAACCCGAGATCCGCACCTGCGGGAGGTCGAGGAATGCATACCGCCAGGCGAGGTAGGGGAAGTCCGACTTGAACGACGCGGTGACCTTTCCCCCGGCGGTGAAGGTGAAGTCACCCCATTCGACATCCTGGTCGAGGATGCGCGACCCCGACCGGTCCAACTTGAGGTAGCCGAAATCGAGGAACTGGCGCTTGTTCATGCGCCAGTTGAGCTCGAAGCGGAAGACGCTCTTGTCCTCCGGCAGGTTGAAGATGTCTTCGAAGTTGATCGTGGCGCCAATGCCGGCGGTGGTCGAGCCGAGGCCGGCGTCGGTGTAGGCATTGGCGCCCATTCCGCCGAACGCGATCTTCACCTTGTCCGGCACGTCGGTTGTGAATTCGGCGGCGCGGGCGGCGGCCGCCGGCAGAAGCGCGAGCAGCGCGGCGGTGAGCAGGAAAGCTTGTCCTCTTCGCATCGGTGAGGCCTCCTCAAAGTGTCGGCCACGGGACGGCGCCCCGCTCGGGCGGCATTCTAGCGCGCACCCCGCGAATCCGCACCCGGTTCAGCGCTGGTGCGCTTGCCATTCCCCTCCCGGTGTCATCGCCGGCGCCCGCCGCCTCCCGCAGGTCGGCCGCCGTATCCGCCGCTCTGGAACGATTGCGCGCGCGCCGCCCCCGATTGCCGCGCCTGGTAGTCGCGTTCGAGCGACGACGCGCCGGCGCCGCCCTGCCATGACCCGCCGCTGCGGGTCTGCCAGGAGCCGTCCGCGCCCCGCCGCGCGACGTTGCCGTCGCGGTCCGAGAAGACGTTGTTCGCCGCGCCGGACGACGCCGCCGGCGACGTCCCGGTGGCGCTTCTCTGGGTCGCGGCGTTGCGCGACACGTTGGCGTCGCGCGCGTAGAGGTTGCCGTTGCTGCCGTAAGGCATCGGACGCGCCCCGCCCGCCGGTGCCACCGGTCGTCCGCCGCCGTACCCCGGGTAGCCGCCGCCGTAGCCGGGGTATCCCCCGTAGTACATCGGCGGCCGATAGTACGGCCCCCAGTAGCCGCCGTAGGCGCCGCCGATCATGAACGAGAAGGTGACCGCCCCGTAGGTGAAGCCGACTCCGACGCCGACCGACCAGCCGCCGTACGGGTTGTACCCGACCGCGAAGCCGTAGGTGACCGGCCGCGGGTAGTAGACGTACGGCGAGACGTAGGGCGGGTAGTACCAGCCGGTTCCCCAGACGACCGTGCCGTACCACGGGTAGCAGCCGACGTACCCCGGCAGGTAGCCGGTGTAGACCACCTCGGGCGTGCTGTCGTAGACGTAGACGTACTTGGTGTTGTAACCAGGATGGTCGGGCGGGATCTGCTGGATCTCGGGCGGCACCTGGTCGGCGACGACGAACGGACCCTTCGGCGAGTCGCCCATGAACCAGACCGCCTGGTCGCAGACGTAGTACCGTTCACCGATCTGGAAAACCTGCGAAGTGGTGTTGACCGCGTAGGCGATCGACGTCCCCTCGATCACCTCGAACTTCGGCTCGCCGTCGTACGCGACCCTGGTCGTCGCGGTCCCGCGCTTGATCGCGGCGGTCTGCGGCACCTGCGCGTCGAGCAGCGCCTCCTGCGCCTGCTTCGTGCCGGCGACGCTCGCCAGCACCTCCGCCTTGGGGGAGTCCTCCGGGATCTTCGCGAAGTCGGCCGGCAGCGCGTCGGCGCGCACGAACTCCCACGGTCCCTCGAACGTGGCGGCGCCGAACCAGCGCCCCGACACCAGGAGATACCAGCGCTGATCGGTGATTGCCTTGAACAGATGGCTCCTGGTGTTCTTGACGAAGTGGAGATCGGTGCCGGCGATCGGCTCGAGCTGCGGCTCGCCCTCGGTGACCACCAGCTCCGTCGGCGTCGTCGCCACCAGGATGTCGGGCGGATCGGCCTTCTTGTCGGGCTTGGCCTCCATCGTCTTCACGGTCTGCGGCTGGTTGATGGCGTAGTAGCCGGCGACGTCCTTCG
>DATKFL010000238.1:0-7848 GCA_035511355.1 Dongiaceae bacterium | reverse complement strand
ACTTCGGGACGAGCACCGGTGGAATGCTGGAGACCGAGACCTACTTCAAGACCCTCCTCTCGGCCGGCGGCGGCCGAGGGAAGTTGCCCGCGCTGAGTCCCCTCGCTTCGCAGCAGAGCAACGGTCCCGGCGATGCGGTGGCCCGCGACCTCGGTGTCGGCGGGCCGGTGCAGACCATTTCCACGGCGTGTGCGTCGGGCGCCATGGCGGTCGGCGACGCCATCCTCGCAATCCGTCGCGGGGAGGTGGACGTCGCGATCACCGGAGGCTCCGACTCGCTCTGCCGGCTGACTTATGCGGGGTTCAACGCGCTGCGCGCGGTGGACGAGCGGCCCTGCCGGCCGTTCCGCGGCGACCGCGCCGGCCTGTCGCTCGGCGAGGGAGCGGCCGTGCTGGTCCTGGAGTCGCGCGCACGCGCCGAAGCGCGCGGCGCCCGGCCGCTGGCGGTGGCCGCAGGCGAAGCGGCGACCTGCGACGCGCACCACATGACCTCGCCGCAGCCCGAGGGATCCGGCGCCGCCGCCGCAATCCGCGCCGCCCTCGCCGACGCGCGCGTCGATCCGGAGGCGATCGACTTCGTCAACGCCCATGGAACCGGGACGCCCCTGAACGATGCCGCGGAATGCGCCGCGCTCATGGCCGTGTTCGGCGACCGGACGGCGGACCTGCCGGTGACCTCCACCAAGTCCCTGGTCGGTCACCTGCTCGGCTCGGCCGGGGCGCTCGAGGCGGTGGCGACGATCCTCTGCCTCCTGCATGGGGAGGTCCACCCGATGCCGGACGACGGCAGGTCCGACGCGAACCTGCCGCTGCGGCTGGTGCTGGGACGCCCGCTGCGCCTGGCGCGCGCGCGCCACGCGCTCTCCACCAGCCTCGGGTTCGGTGGCGCCAACGCCGCGCTGGTGTTCACCCGCGTTCTCGACCAGGACCATGCGCGCTGACCCGGTGATCACCGGGCTCGGGACGATCGGTCCCGGCGGCCAGGGCCGCGCGGCGCTGGCCCGCGCGCTGGCGCTGGGCAAGCCCGCGGTCACCGAGGTGGATCGCGCCGGCGGCGCGCACCGCGAGTCCGGCGCGCGGCTCGCGGCGCTGGTCCGCGAGCGCGACCTGTCCCGCTTCATCGCGCCGGCGGCGGGGCGGCGCATGAGCTTCCCATCCCGGCTCGCCGTCGCCGCGGGACGCATGGCCCTGGAGGAGGCGGGGCTCGGCGCCGCCGACACCGGCGGGGCGCGCACCGGCGTCTATCTCTCCACCACCTTCGGCCCGGGGCTGTTCACCGAGCTGCTCCTCCGGGCGGTGTTCCTCGAGGGCGCCGCGGCGGCGCAGCCGTTCCATTTCTCGGAGTGCGTCGCGAACGCCCCGGCCGCCCAGCTGGCGATCGCGGTCGGTGCGCGCGGCCCGAGCCTGATGCTGACCCAGCGCGAGGCGGGGCCGATCCTCGCCGTCGCGCGCGCGGCGCAGGCGGTGCGCGAGGGGCGCGTCGATCGGGCGCTGGCCGGCGCGGTCGAGGAGATCACCCCGCTGCTGCACGCGCTGCTCGATCGCTTCGGAGCGCTGGCCGGGCCCGGGGACGGGCGGGTCGAGATGCCGCGGCCGTTCGACCGCCGGCGCGACGGCTTCCTCGCCGGGGAGGGCGCCACCGTCGTCGTCATCGAGCGCGAGGAGGCGGCGCGCGCGCGCGGCGCGCGGGCGCAGGCGCGCATCGGCTGGAGCGGCGCCGCCTTCGATCCCACCGCCACCGTCTCCGACTGGGGCGACGGCCACGCGGCGCTGGCCGGATCCCTTGCGGCCGGGCTGCGCGAGGTCCCGGGCGGCGCGCGCGGGATCGGCGCGGTCGTTTCCGGCGCTTCGGGCGCGCGGCGCGGCGACCGCCTCGAGGCTCATGTCCTGCGCGCCGTCTGGAGCGGCGATCCCCTGCCGCCGCTCCTGGTGCCGAAGGCGGTCACCGGCGAGTACGGCGGCGGGATCCTCGGCCCCGCGCTCTTGGCGCTCGAAGGCGCCTCCTTCGGCCCGACGCCGGGGTTCGCGGAGATCGACCCCGAGGTTGAGGTCGCTCCGCACCGCGGAGCGGCATCCCCGGCGCCCGAGCGGGTCCTGCTGACCGGCCTGGCGTCCGGCGGCGGGGCGGCGTGGCTCGTCCTGGAGCGGACCGCGTGAGCGCGACCGCGAGCGCGAACCGGCCGGTGGCGCTGGTGACCGGCGGCAGCCGCGGCATCGGTCGGGCGATCGTGCAGGCTCTGGCCGCCGACGGCTGGAGGGTCGCCTTCACCTGGCGCGAGCGCGAAGCCGAGGCGCGCCGACTGGCGGAGGAGCTCGGCGACGCGGCGCGTCCGTTCCGCTTCGATCTCCTGGACCGGGCACGCCCGGGGAGCCTGATCGTCGAGGTCGAAGATCAGGTCGGTCCGATCGCCGGCCTCGTGAACAACGCCGGGGTGCGGCGCGACGGGTTGCTCGCGGCCCTCCCCGACGCCGCCTGGGACGAGGTGATCGACGCCAACCTCGGCGGTGTCTTCCGCTGCTGCCGCGCCGTGATCCCGCGGATGATCAGCCGGCGCGCCGGCGCGATCGTCAATGTCTCCTCGCTGACCGCGGTGCACGGGCTGGCCGGGCAGGCGGCGTACGGCGCCGCCAAGGCCGGCATCCTGGGGCTCACCCGCTCCCTGGCGCGCGAGGTCGGATCGCGCGGGATCCGGATCAACACGGTGGTCCCCGGATTCGTGCCGACCGAGATGGTCGCCGACGTCACCCCGGAAATGATCAAGGCGCTGCGCGCCAGCGAGGTGCTGCCGGGTGGCGTGACCGCGGTCTCGGTCGCTTCGGCCGTGGCCTTCCTGCTCTCCGACCGCGCGGCCTCGATGACCGGCCAGGCCCTGGTGATCGACGCCGGGCTGACGGCGTAGGAAGGCGCCCGATGCCGGGGGATCGTTTCGCCGGCTTGCTGCCCGCCGAGCTGATCCCGCTCTTCGACGACCGGTTCGCGCTCTCGTGCACCCTGTTCGAGGAGTACGTCCACCGTCTCGCCCTCCGGGTCGTGCTCTCGACCGGGCTCGACACCGCGGCGCGCGAACCGGGGACGCCGGCCGCGATCGCGGCGCGCGCGGGACTGGACCCGGTGCGGAGCGCGGACATCGTGCAGTGGCTTCTGGTGACCCTGGCCCTGAGCGGACGCGCGGCGCGGGTCGGCGACTCCTCGTTCCAGATCCCGGCGGCGCTTCCGGATCTCGACCCCGAGGAGCAGACCCGGGCGCAGGAGCGCCACGATCCTTCCGCCCTGCCGTCGTACAAGATGGCGGCCGCGGTGGCCGCGCTCTATCCCGAGGTGCTGCGCGGAACCGTGAGCGGCGAGGCGGCCCTGTTCGCGCCCGATCGGATCGGCGCGTGGTTCGACTATTTCTCCAACGACAACGTCATCTATGCGATCAGCAACCGCCTCGGGGCGATCGCCGCGGCGCGCCTGTTCGCGAACGGAGGCGGGGCGATCCTCGAGCTGGGCGGCGGACTGGGGAGCGGAACGGTCGCGGTCCTCGAACGACTCGACGCGACCGGCCGGCTGGCTTCGATCCGATCGTACCGGCTCACCGAGATCGCCCCGTCCTTCCTGCGTCGTGCCCAGCGCCGGCTCGTCGCGCGGTTCCCCGCCGCGCCGCTGGTCTACGGTCGCCTCGACATGGACCGGCCGTTCGCCGAGGCAGGGATCGAGGAGGGCGCCTTCGCCCTGGTCTACGGCGTCAACACCCTGCATGTCGCCCGCGATCTCGAGTTCACCCTCGGCGAGATCCGGCGCGCGCTCGCGCCGGGCGGGGCGATCGTGCTGTCCGAGTGCCTGCGCCCCTTCCACGACCGGCCGATCTACGTCGAGTTCCTGTTCAACCTGCTCGAGGCGTTCCGCGCGCACCGGCCGGCGGATCGCTGGCGGCCCGACGGCGGCTTCCTGACCCCGGAGGCCTGGGTGGCAGCCCTCGAGGCCGGCGGCTTCCGCGACGCGCGGGTCTACCCCGACATCGCGCGCATCCGCGAGGTCTGCCCCGCCTTCGTCGTCGGCGCGATCACCGCCGTGCGCGCGTGAGACTCGAGATTCCGTCGTCCGGATCGCTGTTCGAGGGCCATTTCCCCGGGCGGCCGATCCTGCCGGCGGTGGCGCTTCTGGATCGGACGGTGCGCGCGCTCGCCGCGACCGGCGCCCCGGAGGGGCTGCGCGGGGTCGCGAACCTCAGGCTGCGACGGCCGGTCGCGCCGGGAGACCGCCTGGATCTCGAGGCGGCGGCCCCCGGCCCGGATGGTCGCGCCCGGTTCGAGGTGCGGCGCGCGGCCGAGGCGGTCGCGGACGGGGTCGTCCTCCTCGGCGGGCCGTTCTCCCCGATCGCCGCCGGCTCCCCCACCCGCGGCCGGCGACCGGCCGACGGCTCTCCGGATCTCGACGCTCTGCTGCCGCACCGTCCGCCGATGCGGATGGTCGAGTCGATCGAGGCCGAAGCGGAGGACGGCCTCGAGTGCCGCGCGCGGATCGCCGCCGGGAGCGCCTTCGACTCCTCTGGAACGGCCCCGGCCCTGGTCGGGCTCGAAATGGCGGCGCAGACCGCGGCCCTGTTCGAATCGCTCCGCCGTCGCCGCGCGGGCGGGCCGGCGGGCGCGCTCCTCGGTTACCTGGTCGGGGCGCGCGACGTGCAGTTCGCCTGCACGAGGATGCCGGTCGGCGAGTCGCTCCGCGCCACGGTCCGGCTCTCGGCCATCGCGCTGCCGCTGTGCCACTACGCGTTCGAGGTCGCGCGACCGGGCGAGGTGGTGGCCTCGGGAACCCTGAGCACCTGGATCACGTCCACAGCCGCTTGAAGCAGAACCACTGGTGCGGCGCGCGCCGGATGGCCCACTCGATCTCGATCGCGACCCGTCGCATGGTCGCGGCGCGATCCGCGCCCGCCTCCGCGGCGATCGAGGCGTGGATCGGCGGCCGGAAGACCACCCGGTAGCGCCGGCGTCCCTCACGGAAGACGAAGACCGGCAGGAGCGGCACCCCTGCGGTCCGGGCGAGTGCGGCCGGCCCCGGCGGCAGCGGAAACGGCCGCCCGAAGAGGGTCGCGTCGATCGATCGGCCGCCGGTCCGCGGACGGTCTCCCTGCACGGCGATGATCTCGCCCCGCCGCAGCGCGTCGAGCAGATGCATTCCCTGGAGCGGATCGTCGCTCTGGAAGCGCATGGCGTACCGGTCCTGGGTGAACCCGTCCAGAACTCCCACGAGGAACGCCTGCGCCTGCGCGTCGACCTCGGGCTCGCGAATCAGATGCACGCGACGACCGGCCGACTCCGCGGGGAGCATCGAGCCGACCTCGAAGTTCCCGAGGTGCGCGGTGATCAGGATCAGCCCGCGGCCCTCCCGGGTCACCTCGTTCCAGTGCTCGATCGCCTCGGTCTCGACCTGGAACGGGCGGCGGGTGGTGAGCCGCTCGAGGCGCTCATTCAGGCACCAGCCGAACGACCACATCGTCCGGTAGATGCGACCCTGGCGCTCCCACCATCCCGAGGGCCCGAGCACGACCTCGAGATTCGCGGCGATGACCGCGCGCAGGTCCCGGAGACACAGGAAGAAGAAGGTGGCGAAGAAGGTGGCGGGGATCCAGAGGAGCCGCGACGGCACCGCCGCGACGATGCAGCGATGCAAGCGCAGCCAGAAGATGCCGGTGATGTGGAACGGTCCGAGGAACCGCCAGGACCAGCCGCGATCCGGCGCGTGCGGCGGCAAGGTCACGCGCCCTGCCCCCCGGTGCCGGCGATTCGCGGCGCCGGCTTGCGCCCCTCGATCAGGACGTTCGCGAGCGGTGGACCGCCGGTCATCGACACCGGCGCGGTCTCGAGACCGCGCGCGGCGAGGAGGGCCGACCACGCGGCTGCGCTGCGGTAATGGAAGCGCTGGCGCCAGGCGCCCCGTCCGAGCGCGGCGGCCCGTTCGCCGGCGCGGGTGAGCTCGAAGCGGAGCCCGCCGCCGGCATCGGCCTCGCGCAGCAGCAGGCGGCCGCCCGGCCGCAGGGCGCGCGCGGCGCGGTCGATCAACCCTTCCTGCGCGCCCGCGTCGAGGTAGTGCAGGACGTCGATGACCAGGATGAGGTCGGCGGGTGGCGGCTCGAAGGCGGCCAGGTCGGCGACGACGATCAGGGCGCGCCCGCCGAGGGCGGCGTGGGCGACGGCGGCGACGGCGGTGGTTCGCTCGACCCCGACCAGCCGGGGCGGTGCCGAGGCGCCGTTGGCGTTCCCGTGGTCCGCGAGCGCCAGGGCGATGCCGCGACCGCACCCGAGATCGAGGAGGGTGCCTTCACGGACCTCCAGGAGATTCGGCTCGATCGCCCGGTAGACCGGGTCGTGGCGCAACTTGCCACGCACGAACTCCCAATGGAACACGCCGCCGCCGAGGTAGCGCCGCGACACCTCGTCGACCTTGCGCCGCCAGGGCGACTCGTGCCGCGAACGCCGGCCGACGATCCAGGCGACGGTGCCGAGCAGCACTCCCAGTCCGGCCCCCAGGATCAGGCTGCCCAAGAGAATGTCGCGCCCGACGCTCAGAGCCCCCATCCGCGCCAGCTCCGAGAAGCGCAGCGCCGGCCAGGCGCCGCTCGTCACGCGGTATCCGATCGACAGCTCGGCGGCCAGGATCCAGGGTGCGGTGAGCGGGTTGTTGAGGTGCGCCGCGAGGTAGGTGAGGATGCGGCTGACTCGGAAGAGCCGCGCGAACAGGATGCACAGCACCAGGTGCGCGCCAAACAGCGGCACGCAGCCGACGAGCGTGCCGAGCGCGATCGCCGCCGCGTTCCTGGCCGGCGTGTCGGCTTCGGTGCGCAGCTGGTAATGGAGCTCGCCGACCACCTCGCGCCAGCGCCGCCGGCCGAGCCGCGGCGACGGCTCCGGCTCAGTCGCTAGCATGCGGGCCGGGCGGCGCCGGCAGCGGGACGGCGCGCAGGCCGGCGGCGTCGATCGCGTCGAGGAGACGCGGCAGCGTCTCCATGATCACCGGTTGGCCGGCCCGATCGCGGGCCGCGCCGCCGTCGTGCAGGACCAGGATGTCGCGCGGGGCCAGCGAGCGGGTCAGGCGATCGAGCACCCGAACGGGATCGCGCGTCACCGTATCGAAGCCGCGCCGGGTCCAGCTCGCGTACTCGAGACGCCGCCGCACCAGGGCGCCGTCGAGCCAGGGGTTGCGAATCCCGGCCGGGGCGCGGAACCAGCGCGGCGCCTCTCCGGCGCAGCGCGACAGCACCTCCTGGGCGCGATCGATCTCGCGCCCGATGCCCCGCGGCCCGAGAAAACAGAATCCGCTCAGGTGCCGGTACGAGTGGTTCTCGACGCGGTGGCCGGCGCGCGCGATCGCGGCGACGAGGTCGGGGTGCGCCTCGGCGCGCCGGCCGACGCAGAAGAAGGTGGCGCGCACCCCCCGGCGTTCGAGGAGATCGAGGACCCGCGGGGTGACCGCGGGATCGGGGCCGTCGTCGAAGGTCAGGGCCACCGCGCGATCGCCGGCGGCTTCCGCCGGGAGCCGGGTCAGGTTGGGACCGACGAGGGAGCTCCGCGGCCACAGGCTACCGCCGACGAGGAGCAGGTGATCGGCGACCAGCCCGGAGATCACCCAGGGCCAGAGCCGCGGCGAGACGACTCCGAGCACGACACCGCCGGCGTGCAGCGCCATCGACGCGCGCACCAGAGCCGCGCGCGGCGTCCGCTGCGGCGGAGCGACGATCGTGTCGTGGGATCCTTGCACCGTGCGGATTCTAGCGCAGCCGCGCACGGGTCGAGGGCGCAGGGGCGCCGGCGGCGGGTCTCGAGCCTACCCCTCCCGCAAGGTCAGCGCGGGACTGATCCGGGTCG
>DATKFL010000237.1:0-9797 GCA_035511355.1 Dongiaceae bacterium | reverse complement strand
GGCCACGAAGTCGAGCGGCCCGGACGGAGAACCGGAGCCCGGCCGGCTCGGCGCGGACGAGGGCGGCGGGGGGCTCACCGCGGGTCCGCGGCGGCGGGGCCGGCCGGTCGCCGCGGCGGCGCGTCGATGACCGGCCCCACGAGATCATGCGCGTGCGCTTCCTCCACCCGGACCTGCACGAACTCGCCCGGATAAAGAACGCGCGGCGCGTCGGTCAGGATGACGCCGCCGTCGATCTCCGGAGCCTGTCCCTCGGTCCGGCCGGCGAGCAGGAGATCGCTCTCCTCGTGCGGCCCCTCGACCAGGACCTCGACGGTCCGGCCCACGAGCTCGCGCCGGCGGATGGCGAGCCGGCGTTCCTGGATTTCCATCAGGCGCGCCTTGCGCTCCTCCTTCACCGCGGGCGGGACGTCGTCCGCGAGCGCCGCTGCCGGCGTGCCCTTCTCCTCGGAGTAGGTGAACACCCCCAGGTGATCGAGCGCCGCCTCCTCCACGAAGGTGGCGAGGGCGTCGAACTGCGCGGCGGTCTCGCCCGGGAACCCGACGATGAAGGTGGATCGGAGGGCGATCCCCGGAACCCGCGCCCGGAGCGTCTCGAGGAGACGCAGGTGCGAGGCGCCGCTCCCGCCGCGCCGCATGACCCGCAGCATTCCCGGGTCGGCGTGCTGCAGCGGCAGGTCGAGGTAACGCGCGATCCGCTGCCCCGAGGCGAGCGCGTCGACGAACTCCGGCGTCACCCGGTTCGGGTAGGCGTACATCACCCGGACCCACTTGAGCCCCTCGACCGTGTCGAGCGCCCGCAGGAGCGCCCCCGGCGTCGTGCCGTCGCGGAGATCCGCGCCGTAGTCGGTGGTGTCCTGCGCGATCAAGTTGATCTCGACGACCCCGGCCGCGGCAAGCCGGCGCGCCTCCTCGACGATCGAGTCGATCGGACGCGATCGCTGCGCGCCCCGGAACGACGGAATGGCGCAGAAGGAGCAGGTGTGGTCGCAGCCTTCGCTGATCTTGAGGTAGGCGGAATAGCCGGGGGTCGCCAGCCGGCGCGGCGAGTCGGCGCCGTACAGGTAGGTGGCGGCGGCCAGGCTCGCCTCGAAGCGCGCGCCCGCCTCGAGGGCGCAGGCCTCGGCGATCCGCTCGATGTCGTTCAACCCGACCAGCGCGTCGATCTCCGGGATCTCCGCCTTCAACTCGTCGTGGTGCGCCTGCACCATGCAGCCCGCCACCACCAGCCGCCGGCAACGCCCCTCGGTCTTCAGGGCCGCCATCTCGAGGATGGTCTTCACCGACTCCTCGCGCGCCGGGCCGATGAAGGTGCAGGTGTTGACCACGACGACGTCGGCTTCGGCCGGGTCGCTGGTGAGCGCGAAGCCGCGCCCTTCGAGGGTCCCGAGCATCACCTCGCTGTCGACCAGGTTCTTCGGACAGCCGAGGCTCACCATCCCGACTTTGATCATCAGGGATAGAGGCGGTTGAGGGTGCGCGGGTAGGGGATTGCCTCGCGCAGGTGGTGGATGCCGGCGACCCAGGCGACGAACCGCTCGATCCCCATTCCGAACCCGGCGTGCGGCACCGTGCCGTAGCGGCGCACGTCGAGATACCACTGGAACGCCTCGACCGGGAGGCCGTGCTCCTGGATCCGCTTCAGGAGGAGGTCGTGATCGTGGATCCGCTGGCTCCCGCCGATGATCTCGCCGTACCCCTCGGGCGCGAGCACGTCGACGCACAGGGCGCGCGCCGGGTTCGCCGGGTCGGGCTGCATGTAGAACGCCTTGATGTCGGCCGGCCAGTGGGTGACCATCACCGGCCGGTCGAGCGACTCGGTCAGGAGCGTCTCGTCGAAGCCGCCGAAGTCGTTGCCGCGCGTGAACGGCGGCGCGTTCTGTTCGCGCATGCGCGCCTGGCTCTCGGGCTTCTCGAGGATCGCCGCCGCGTCGTCGTAGGTGAGCCGATGGAACGGCTTCGACACCTTTTCGAGGCGGGTGACGTCGCGCTCGAGCGTCTTCAGTTCGGCGGGGCAGCGATCGAGGACGCGCCGGACGAGGGAGGTGATGAAGTCCTCGGCCAGCTCGAGGAGCCCCGGGAGCTCGAGGTACGCCACCTCCGGCTCGACCATCCAGAACTCGGCAAGGTGGCGGCGGGTCTTCGACTTCTCCGAGCGGAAGGTGGGGCCGAAGCAGTAGACCTTGCCGAACGCCATGCAGGCCGGCTCGAGGTAGAGCTGCCCCGACTGGCTGAGGTACGCCTTGCGGTCGAAGTAGTCGGTCTCGAACAGGGTCGAGGTTCCCTCGCACGCCGCCGGGGTCAGGATCGGCGAGTCGATCAGCACGAAGTCGCGCTCGTAGAAGAAATCGCGGATCCCCTGGCAGACTTCGTTGCGCACCCGGAGGAGCGCATGCTGCTTCGAGGATCGGAGCCACAGGTGCCGGTGATCGAGGAGGAACTCCGGTCCGTGATCCTTCGGGCCGATCGGGTAATCGATCGCCTGCTGGTGCACGACCACGTCCTGGAGGGTCAGCTCGTAACCGCCCGGGGCGCGGTCGTCCTTCTTCACGAGGCCGGTGACCGACAGCGACGACTCCTGGGTGGCCGCGCGACAGGCCTCGAAGACGCGCGGCTCGACCTCCGGCTGGAAGGCGACCGCCTGGAGGTACCCCGAGCCGTCGCGCACCACCAGGAACGACAGCTTCCCCTTGTCGCGCTTGTTGTAGAGCCAGCCGTCGACCTGCACGACCTGCCCTGCGTGCGCGCCGATCCGGCGGATGGACGTGCGGGTGATCATCGAACCTCCGGGGAAGAGACGGATTATAGGGGCTCCGGCGGCGGGGGATCAAGGCGCGCCCGCCGGCCGCGCCGGTTCATCTAGCGAATCGTCGTCCAGACCTGGCCGGCGTCGCCGCGCAGGAGCCGCACGATCGCCGCCGCCGCGGCCGCCGCCAGCAGGCAGAAATAGAACGGCAGGGCGACGAACGACGGCGCGCCCCGGCCGGCGAGCGCGAGCAGTGCGCCGATCGCGGCCAGGAGATAGAAGAACCCCTGGAGCGCGAGTGTCGCGCGGTAGATCGGCGAGCCGGCGAGCGCGAGGTTCGCGGCGAGGGCGACGACCATGAAGATCGGCGTGAGCCAGCGCAGAAGCCGCGTCGACCAGATCGCCCAGGCCAGGAACCCGTGCCGCAGCGGGTTGAGGAGCCGCCTGAGGAAGAGGATCCCCCGGAGGCCGCGCAGCACGATGCGGCTCCGGCGCGCGAATTCGCCGCCGAGTCCCGGCACCGGCCGGTCGACGTAGGCGGCGGCCTCCGGCTCGTAGGCGGTCCGCCTCCCTTCGGAGAGCACCAGGAGCGCGCCGACGAATCCGGTGTCGAGATCCCCCGGCACCTCGCGGTACAGGGCGCGCGGTACCACCCAGGCGCAGTCGAGCGTCCCCAGGAGCGAGAAGACGTCGCCCAGGGCCGACCGGGTCCCCATCTCGTAGGCGAAGCGCGACTCGAGGCCGCGCGACACCGTGCCGGCGTCGTGCTTCCAGACCACCCGGCCGGTGACGCAGCCGACCGAGGGGTCGGCGAGACTCCGGAGGAGCCGTCGCAGTGTGTCGGGCGGGTGCAGCACGGTGGCGTCGGTGAAGAACAGCACGTCGTGGCGCGCCAGGCCGACGGCGGTGTTCTGCGCCACGGTCTTCCCGGAGCGCCGCGGCAGCGCGTGCAGCCGGACGCGGGGATCGGGGCAGGCGCGCGCGATGGCGTCGGTGCGGTCGGTCGAGGCGTCGGAGATCACCAGGATCTCGAGGCGTTCCGCGGGGTAGTCGAGGCGCAGGGTGTCCTCGAGCTTGGCGGCGAGATGCTTCTCCTCGTTGTAGGCGCAGATGACGACGCTCACCGTCGGCAGGTGCTCGGCCTTGCGCACCGGCCGTCGCCTCATCGAGGCCCAGAGGCGCAGGAAGAGCGGCACGCCGAGATGCACGTAGACCAGAAGGGCGGCGGAGGACCAGAACAGGATGGCGGCGACCAGGCGCAGGGTCACCGCCGGATCAACGCAGCAGCCACGCCGCGGCGAGGGCGGTCACCAGCATGACGGCGCCGGCGCCCGCGATCACCAGGCGGATCGGGTGACGGATCAGGGCGGCGCCGAACGGCAGGCTCAGGATGACGGCGCGCAGCCGATCGAGCCCGCGGGCGCTGATGAAAGTCTGCACGAGGTTCTGCAGGGCGCTGGCGAGCCGCAGCTGGAAGCAGGTGCCGGGCTCGAGGAGGTGCGCCATCCCGCCGCGGCCGAAGCCGCGGCCGACCACGAGGCGCCGCATCTGCAGCCGGTCGACTCCGGCATGGTTGGTGCCCTTGCGGCTGGCGAAGACCACGCGGTAACCGGTGGTGCCGACGATCCGGCGGATGCGCCGGCTGTAGGCGCCGCTCGGGATCGCCAGGTGATCGATCGGGTTGCCGAAGCGCTCGGCGAGCACCCGTTTCGACTCGACCAGTTCCCAGAGCACCGTCGCATCGTCGAGGTCGGTCAGGTGGCGATGCGTCTGGCCGTGCGACTGGATCGAGACGCCGTTCCGGCTCATGGTGGCGATCTCGTCGTCGGTCGCCGGTTCGTCGGTGTCGGCGAACTCGCGGAAGTTGTGCGAGGTCTTGTCGGGGGTGACGAAGAAGACCGCGTTCATCCCGAGCCGCTTGAGCGTCGGATAGGCGAATCGATAGACGCTCCGGAAGCCGTCGTCGATCGTGATGACGATCGGTTTTTTCGGGAACGGCCGCTTCCGGTCGAGGATGTCGGCGAACTCGTCGAGGTCGATCGCCGTGAAGCCCGCGTCGCGCAGGTACTGCATCTCGGCCGCGAAATCGTCGTCGAAGGCGACGTAGGTGCGCTCCTCGGTGACCACCTCGCCGCGATCGTAGGCGGCGCGCGACAGGAACCGGTGATAGAGGAGCACCGGGATCCGATCGGGGCGGTGCTCCTGGTACCAGGCGTGGCCGACGAAGGCGGCCGCGCCGAGGGCGCCGGCGGCAAGGACGGCCAGGAACGGGATGAGCATCAGGGCGTCACTCCACGGGCTTCTTCGGCGCCGGCCCGCCGAGCCGCAGCCGGAACTCGCGGCTCCTCGGGTTCAGGAAATCGATCCCCATGGCGAGCAGGTACCCGAGTCCGGGACCGGGATCGCCGAGCATGAACACCTCGTCGGCGTCGGCCTCGAGAAAGGTGCGCAGGAAGCCGGGGCGGGCGCGGAAGCGGTCCTTCGAGCGCAGGAACCAGGTCAGGTCGGCCGGGAGGTAGCGCACCGTCGTGCCCAGCCGGTAGGTGAGCATCGGGGCGGGCTTCTCGCCGCGCGCCATCCGGAACAGCAGGAGCGGGAAGTCGACCCCCGCCTGGACGCAGACCTTGAGCGGCCGGGTGAAACGCGGGTTGATCTCCATCAGCTTCAGCATTCCGTCGCGCGGGTCCTCGATGAAATCGCAGTCGCCCAGCCCGTACCATCCGATCCCCTGCAGGATGCGCGCGGCGTGTTCGAGCGCATCCTTGCGTTCGACGGCGCGGTTCAGCGTGCTCGAGCCGCCGGAGGGCGGATAGTACCGAATCTTGTGAAACGCGCACCAGCCGCGGATCGTCCGGTCGGCGTCGAGCAGCACCTCCGCCTTGTACTGCCCGGCGGTCTGCGGAATGTACTCCTGCACGTGGCACGGGCCGTAGCGCGCGACCGTCGCCGGCAGATCGCGGCGCAGTGCGTCGACCGTGGCGGGATACGAAATGCCGCGCGCCCCGTCGCTGACGTTCGGCTTGATCACGACCGGGAACGGCAGCGCCGCCGCGATCGCGTCGATCCCGTCGCGGTCCGGCTCGAAGGTGCGCGGCGTCGGCACGCCGAGCCGAGCCGCGGCCCGCATGGTGAGCGACTTGTCGCGGCAGATCGCGTAGATCGCGGCGTCCGGGTAGGGGACCCCCGCGAGGGCGGCGAACTCCGCGCGGTGCTGCACCAGCGCCCAGGTGGGATCGTCGCCCGCCGACAGGATGGCGTCGTAGCCGGTCTTCCGGACATGGTCGAGGAGGAACGCCGTGTAGGCCGGCACGTCGGTCGGCGGCGGCGTCAGGATCCGGCGGCGCGGGTGGCGCGAGAAGAAGCCGACGTTGATCCGCCGGTGGCTGGCGGCGTGCACCTCCACGCCGGCGCGCGCGAGCGACGCCAGGATCGGAAGGGCGGGGTTCTCCTCGGCGCCGATGAGGAGGGCGCGGCCGGCGGACATCGCGCGGGCGTCGGCCCAGGAGCCTCGGCTCCTAGTGCGCCGACGGCTCCTTCGCCTCCTTCGCCGCCTTGTGCGCCGCGATGATCTTGGCCTGCTGGTGCGCCGGGACCTCCACGTACCCCTTCATGCTCATGTGGTACGAGCCGCGCCCGCCGGTGATCGACTTCAGCGTCGAGGCGTAGGTCAGCATCTCGGAGAGCGGCACGCTCGCCTTGATCACCTGCGAACGGCCGCGCGCGTCCATGCCCTGCACGTGACCGCGCCGCGAGTTCAGGTCGCCCATCAGGTCGCCCATGAACTGCTCGGGGGCGGTGATCTCGACGTCCATGATCGGTTCGAGCAGGGTGGCGCCGGCCTCCTCCATCGCCTTCTTGAACGCCATCGAGCCGGCGATCTTGAACGCCATGTCGGAGGAGTCGACGTCGTGATAGGACCCGTCGAACAGCACGACGCGGAAGTCGACCACCGGATAGCCGGCCAGGAAGCCGTGCATGCGGGCCTCCTGGATCCCCTTCTCGACCGACGGGATGAAGTTCTTCGGGATGGAGCCGCCGAAGATGTCGTCCTTGAACTCGAACCCGGCACCGCGCACCAGGGGCTCCAGCCGGATCCAGCAGTCGCCGTACTGTCCGTGACCGCCGGTCTGCTTCTTGTGCTTCCCCTGCGCCTCGGCCTTGCGCTTGATGGTCTCGAAGTACGGCACCTTCGGCGAGTGCAGCACCGCCTCGACGCCGAACTTCTTCTTCATCTTGGCGAGCACCACCTCGACGTGCACGTCGCTGTTCCCCGACAGGATCAACTCGTGCGTCTGCGGGTCGCGCCGGTAGTGGATGGTCGGATCCTCCTCGATGATCCGGTGCAGGACCTGGGAGATCTTGTCCTCGTCGGCGCGCGATTTCGGCTCGAGCGCGAAGGAGATCGACGGCTCCGGGAAGGTCAGCCTGGGATAGAGGATCGCGTGCGGCTTGTCGGCGAGAGTGTCTCCGGTCCCGGTCTCCTTCAGCTTCGCGATGGCGGCGATGTCGCCGGCGCGCACCTCGGGGACCGGCTGCAGCTCCTTCCCCTGCATGAGGGAGATCGATCCGAAGCGCTCCGCCAGATCGCGGCTGGCGTTGTGGTAGGCGGTGTCCGACTTGAGCGCCCCCGAATAGACGCGAAACAGGGAGATCTTGCCGGAGTACGGGTCGGCGATGGTCTTGAAGACGTAGGCCGAATAGGGCTCGTCGGCGGTGCCCTTGCGCTCGACGGCGGAGTGGTCCTTCGGGTTCTCGCCCTTGAACGGCCCGCGCTCGCCGGGATGCGGCAGGTACGCGACGATGGCGTCCAGGATCGGGTGCGCGCCGATGTTGTGCCCGCCCGCCGCGCACAGCACCGGGAAGAGCCGCCGGGCGCGGATTTCCCGGGTGAGGCCGGCGACGAGGTCCTCCTGCGAGAGCTCGCCGTTCGCGAAGAACTTCTCCATCAGCGTGTCGTCGACCTCGGCCACCGCCTCCATGAGGCGCTCGCGCGCGGCCTTGAGCTCGTCGGGCAGCTGCGGCGGCGCGTCGGCCGGCTGAAACTTGCCGCTCTCGTCACCGGAGTAGACCACGCCCTTGAGCGTGATGAGGTCGACGACGCCGCGGAAGCCCTTCTCGCTCCCGAGCGGCCACTGGATCGGCACCGCCTGGCGCCCGAAGGCTTCGTGGATCGAGGCCAGCGTGCGCTCCATCGAGGCGTTCTCGCGATCGAGACGGCTCACCACGATCATCACCGGGAGATCGAATTCCTGCGCGAACCCCCAGGCCACCTCGGTCTGCACCTCGACCCCGGCGACCCCGTCGACGAGCAGCAGCGCGCCGTCGACCACCCTGAGGCAGGCGCGCGCATCGGCGATGAACGAGCCGTAGCCCGGCGTGTCGATCAGGTTGATCTTGGTCTTCTTCCACTCGGCGTGCGCCAGCGCCGACGACAGCGAGACCTTGCGGGCGATCTCCTCTTCGTCGTAGTCGGTGACCGTGGTCCCCTGGTCCACCTTCCCGAAGCGGTTCACGGCCCCGGAGGAGTGCAGGAGGGCGGAGGTCAGTGACGTCTTGCCGGAGGAGCCGTGCCCGATGATGCCGACGTTCCTGATCTCGGAGATTTCGTAGACCTTCATGCGCACCTCGTCGACCGGGCGACGCCGGGCGTTGGAAAGCCGCGCAGAACGGGCGTCTCCACGGAATTGAGGCGGACTATAACACAGCGATCCGGCGGGCCGGGACGGCCGCCGCGGAGGGGGCTAACGGCCGGACTTGACCTCGTCATAGACCGTCTGCACGAGGCCTTTCACGGTCGGGCACTTCGGATCGTTGACCAGGCACTTCGCCAGGGTGTCGTTCTTGCACCCGCAGGTGCACATCTCGGAGTTGACCCGCTGCAGCAGCTTCTCGCGCTGCGCCTGCGGCAGAGCCTTGACGTCGAACCCCGGAAGGTCGACGAAATAGTTGGCCACCGCCTCGATCGGGGCGGTGTTGGTCGGCGCCGGGATCCCCTTCACCGCGCCGGCGGCTTCGGCCGGGTCGTAGGGGCGCGGCGTCTCGCCGGTCGTGGGGGAGGCGTCGTTCGCCGCGTTCACCGGGGTCGAAGCCGCGGGCGTCTCCGACGTCGCGGCCGGCGTCTCGGGCGCCTTGCCGGCGCAGGCCATGCCCAACCCGCCCAGGGCCGCAAGGGCGAATCCGTGGACCGCGAAAAGACGACGCGACATTCCGGCACCTCCGTGGAGTCGGCGCGGATCGTATGGCACGCGTCCGGGTGAGTCAAGGAGCAGCCGACCTCCAGCCGCAGGACCCTCCGGGGTCCGCTCCTATAATGACCCCATGCCGCCCGACTCCCGGTCGAACCTCTTCCGGCGCCCGAGCCCCGGAGAGCAGCAGGAGCTGCTGGCCGCCCTGCGCGGGGGTGATCCCGGGGGCGCGATCGAGGTGGCGCGCCTCGACCTGCTGCTCCGGCACTACGAATGCGGCGGCTGGCTGCACGCCCGCCGGAGCGCGCCGGGTGCGAGGGCCCTCCCGGAGCCCTGGCGTCAGGCGGCGGCGCGGGCGCATCGCAAGACCGTCGTCGACTCCCTGGTCGCCCTCGGCGTCGGCGGCGAGGTGACCGCGCTGCTCACCGCGGCCCGCATCCCGGTCATCCTTTTGAAGGGGGCGTCCTATCTCGGAGAGCTCTACGACGATCCGGGGGAGCGGCCGCTCGTCGATCTCGACCTCCTGGTCGCGCCGCGCGACGTGGCCGCGGTCGCGGCGCGCCTCAAGCAGGCCGGGTTCGCCGTCCTCGAGACCCACGAAAGCCCGCACGTGGCGGAATACCGGCGCTTCGAGATGGCGCGCCCCGGACCGGCCCCCTGTCGGGTCGAGGTGCACTGGCAGCTCGGGACGGGAGGGCGCATGCACTTCGACCAGGAAGCGATCCGGGCGCGCGCCCGGCGCGCCGCGATCCAGGGAGTCGCCTGCCTGGCGCTCGAGCCGCACGACGCCGTCCTGTACCACGTCGGGCACGCGCGCGAGCATTACTTCGGACCGTCACTCAAGTGGGCTCTCGATCTGCGCGCCA
>DATKFL010000236.1:0-16456 GCA_035511355.1 Dongiaceae bacterium | reverse complement strand
GCCGCCCGGCCGCGGGGCGGCGTCATGCGGTCTCCCCCCCGACCGTCGGGACGAGCGTTCCGACCGTGCGACGGGCGGCCGTGAGCCGGGTCGTGGCGAACCGGGCCACGTCGGCGGCGGTGACCGCGTCGACCTTGCGCGGCAGGTCGAGCCAGAGGCGGTGGTCGCCGATCGTCTCGAAGAAACCGAGCTGGTGCGCGACGTCGGTGACGCTTTCGCTCTCCAGCGCGTAGCGCGCCTGGAACTGCCGCTTGGCGCGGGCGAGATCCTCCACGCCGCCGCCGTCCTGCGCCAGGCGGGCGATTTCCGCGTCGATCGCCGCCTCGACGCGCCCCGGGTCGACGCCGTCGCATGCCGTCGTCTGCACCGTGTAGACGAATGGATAGGTGGTCGGGATCACCTGCGTCCCGACGTCGACGGCGAGGCCGCCGGTGACCAGCGTCCGGTAGAGGCGCGACGCCTTGCTCGGGCCGCGGCCGTGACCGCCCGACCAGGCGTTCACGCTCGGGCCGCCGCCGAGAACCCCGTCGGCGACGAGCAGGGTCGCGAACTCAGGGTCCGAGACCGCCGGCGCGGGCCAGGTGACCTGCACGTAGGCGGCGCCCGAGGGACGCCGGAGCGCCACCCGCCGCTCGCCCGACATGGCGGGCTCGAGGGTGCGGATCGCGGGAGCCGGCCTGCCGCGCGGGATGCGGCCGAAGTGCCGGCGCACCAGGCGCAACGCCGCGCCGGCTTCGAAGTCGCCGGTGGCGACCAGGATCGCGTTCGCCGGGTTGTAGTAGGCGCGGTAATGCGCGTACAGGTCCGCACGCGTGATCGCCTGCAGGTCGGAGAGATAGCCGATGGTCGGCCAGCGGTACGGATGCGCCTGGAGCGCCGTTCCGGTCACCTCGCGCTCGAGGAAGGTGCGCGGGTCGTTTTCGCCTCCCTGGAGCTCGGAGATCACGACGGTGCGCTCGCGGTCGACCTCCTTCGGGTCGTAGAGGCACTCGGTCATGCGCGAGGCCTCGAGCCGCAGCATCTCCTCGAAGGCGGTGGCGGCGACCGTCTCGAAGTAGGTGGTGACGTCGAGCCAGGTGTAACCGTTCCAGACCCCGCCCGCCAGCTCGACGCGACGGGTGATCTCCTCGCGCGGGATCCGGCGGGTTCCCTTGAAGTTCATGTGCTCGACCCAGTGCGACAGCCCGGTGACCCCCGGACGCTCGTCACGCGACCCGACCCGGTACCAGCACCAGACCGAGACCAGCGGCGCCTGCCGCATCGGGTGCAGGAGGACCCGCAGGCCGTTCCTGAGCGTCGTGGCGGTCGGGCGCGGGGCGCCGGCGCGCGCGCGGCGCGTCATGCGCGCACCGCCGCGGCGGCGACCTGGGCATGCCGCTTGCGCATCAGGATCGCCGTGTGCACCGCGAGCGCGAGATAGGTGACGCCGCCGAACAGCAGCGGCGCCCGCAGATCGAACGCCCCGAGGACGCCGGTCATCGTCGGGCCGAGCGACGCCCCCAGCATCGCGGTGCTCGACAGGATGGCGTACGACGAGGCGCGCACGGAATCGGGGATGAACTCGCCGGCCATGGCGTAGCCGAGGGTCGGCGCGCCGCCCACCGCGAAACCGAGCAGGACCCGGGTCATCGCGAACGGCCAGAGCGAACGGCTGGCCGCCATCGCGAAAATCAGCACCGCGCCGACGAGCAGGCTCCAGAGGAGGATGGTCACCGCGCGCACCCGGCGGTTCGCGAGCCGTCCGAAGAGATAGGCCGAGGCGGCGCCGGTCAGCGCGCCGCCCGACATCACGACGCCGGTGGTGGTCTCGACGGCGCTCACCCGCATCCAGGGGGCGGCGACGCACAGCGGCACCACGAGGAAGAGCGCCCGGTCGATCATGTTCACCAGGAACAGGATCGGCAGCAGCGGGATGAACAGCGGCAGTTTCAGGATCTGGCGGAATGAAATCGGGCTCGCCGTGCTGTTACGCAAGCGGCGCGGCAGGATGGCGCGCCAACCCTCCGAGACCGGCCCGGCCTGCGAGACCACGACCGCCTGTTCGGCGGCGTCGGAGGTCGCGGGGATGTCGCGATACAGGAGGAGCACGAAGAGAAACGCCATCGTGCAGAGCACGCAGGTCGCGAGATAGGTGTGCCGGATGCCGATGGTCGCGGCGCTCAGCCCGCCGACGAAGGGGCCGATGGCGGTCGACATGATCTGGGTCGCCTGCAACGACCCGACGGCGTGCGCGATCTTCTCCCGCGGGCAGCCGTGGGTGACGAGCGCCACCGACATCGTCCCGAACCCCGAGAACAGCCCGAGCATGATCCGGAGCGCCAGGACCTGCCAGACGGTCCTGGTGAAGAACATCAGCCCCCAGTGCAGCGCGATCGTGAAGATCACGCGCTGCACCATCACCTTCATGCCGAGGTGATCCGCGAGACGCCCCCAGAAGGGGCCGAGGAGGGCCGCCAGGAGCGGGCTGACGGTCAGGAGGAACCCCGACCAGAGGGCGATCTGCGCCTCTCCTTTCACCCCGATCGACTCGATATAGAAAGGAAGGAACGGGGTCACCAGGGTGAAGCCGAGGAAGATCATCGCCGCCGCCGTGTTCACGGCGACCTGGTTACGGCGCCAGGTCTCGCGCGGCAGCCACGCCTGCGACATGCGGCGGATGGTATCGCACCTCGTCGAGGGCACCAAGATTGCGCGCGCGGCGTCCGATCCCTAGAATGGCCCGTTCCGGAGGGGATGATGGCCGACGCGAGGCCGGTGGGCGGGATGGGGGAGATGTACCGGCCGCTGGTCGAGATCTGGCGGGGCGACACGCTCGAATCGGTGCACGCCGGCGCCGTGGTGGTGGCGGACGACACCGGCACGCTGCTCCTGACCCACGGCGACCCGCGCGTCGTGACCTACTTGAGGTCGGCGGCGAAGCCGGCGCAGGTGCTGCCGCTGCTCGCGTCGGGGGCGGCGGAGCGGTTCGGATTCACCGACGCCGAGATCGCCGTGATGACCGGCTCGCACGGCGGCGAGCCGTTCCACGTCGCGGCGGTCCGATCGATCCTGGGCCGCATTGGTCTCGGCCCCGAGGCGCTCTTGTGCGGCGCGCATCCCCCGTACCACAAGCCGACGGCGAAGGCCCTGCGCGAGTCGGGCGAGGCGCCGGGCGCCCTGCACAACAACTGCTCCGGGAAACATGCGGGGATGCTGGCCCTCGCGACCACCCTCGGCGCCCCGACCGCGACCTATCTCGAGGAGCGCCACCCCGTTCAGACGCGCATCCGCGACGCGGTGGCGGCCCTCGCGGGGGTTCGACCGGAGACCCTCCGGACTGCCACGGACGGATGCTCCGCGCCGACCTTCGCGCTGCCGATGGCGGCGGCGGCGTCGCTGTATGCGCGCCTGATGGCGCCGGAGGCGCTCCCCCGGGATCTGCGCCCCGCGACGGCGCGGGCGATCGCCGCGATGCGCGCCCATCCGGAGATGGTGGCCGGCACCGGCCGTCTCTGCACCGCCTTCATGCAGTCCGGCTCGTCGGGGCTCGTCGCCAAGATCGGCGCCGAAGGGTTCTACGGGTTCGGCTACGCGCGCGACGGCCGCGGTTACGGCGTCGCCCTCAAGATCGGAGACGGGGAAGGGGAGCGGTCGCGCACCGCCGCGGCGATCGCGACCCTCGCGAGCCTGGGGATCCTGTCCGAAGCGCAGGCGGCCGCGCTGTTCGACGCGCACGTCGGACCGATCAGGAACCATCGCGGGCTTCTGGTCGGGAGGGTGGTGCCGGTCCTCGACTTGCGCACCCCGACCTGGTCGCGCGCATGACCCGGGCAGCGATCGCACGCGTGGCCCGTCCGGCGGGCGGTTCGAAGAGCGCGTGCTATACTCGCCGGGCTTTCACCCCGGGCCGCCGCAGGGGCCGCCCCGGCATCGAAAGCCCCCCGGTGAACGTGCTCCGCACCGCGCTCGCGAAGTCGATCCTGCTGGCCGCCGCACTCGCGCTTGTCACCGCTCCGGTCCTGGCCCAGAAAATGCCGAAACCGCCGCCCCGCGAAGGCGTGCGGCCGGGTGATCTCGCCATCGACTTCACCCTCAACGATCTCGACGGCAAGCCGGTGAAGTTGAGCGGCCTGCGCGGCGACCGGGTGGTCCTGGTCGTCTTCTGGGCGACCTGGTGCGTGCCCTGCCTGCAGGAAATGCCGGCCCTGATGGACACCTACGCCGCCTACCGCGACCGGGGCCTCGAAATCCTCGGCGTCGTGGTGGCGCGGGACCAGACCAGGGAAGCGGTGCAGGAGTTCGTCGCCAAGCGCAAGGTGCCGTACCCGATCCTCTGGGACGCCGACGAGAAGGTGATGGGGCGCTACCGCGTCGACGCCATCCCGCAGAATTTCCTGATCGGCCGCGACGGCGTCATTCGCTATGCCGGCGGCGTGCTTCCCGAGGGCCACGAGGAGATGATCCGCGCGCTCCTCGCCGCGGCACCCGCCGCTTCGGCCGCCGCGCTCAGGTGACGGCGGCGCACCGCGAGAGCGCCATCCTGGTCGGCGTCAGCCGGCGGCGCGACGATCGCCACGATCTCGAAGAGCACCTCGAAGAACTGGGCCGGCTCGCGGAGACCGCGGGCGCCGCCACGGCCGGCGTGCTCATCCAGGATCGCGGCCAGCTCACCTCCGCGACCCTGCTGCGGCGCGGCAAGGTCGAGGAGCTCAAGACGCTGGTCGAACAGACCGGCGCCGGTCTGGCGATCTTCGACGACGACCTCTCGCCCGCGCAGGTGCGCAATCTCGAGACCGAACTCGAGATCACGGTGCTCGACCGCTCGGCGCTGATCCTCGACATCTTCGCGAGGCGCGCCCGCTCGCGCGAGGCGCGCACCCAGGTGGAGCTGGCGCAGCTGCGGTATCTCCTGCCGCGGCTGACGCGCCAGTGGACGCACCTGTCGCGCCAGGCCGGCGGCATCGGCCAGCGCGGCGTCGGCGAGACGCAGCTGGAGACCGACCGGCGCCTGATCCGCACCCGCATCGCCCGGCTGGCGGCCGAGCTCGGCACGATCGAGTCCGACCGCCGCGAGCGCCGCAAGAGTCGCGTGGCCTTGCCGCGCGTGGCGCTGGTCGGCTACACGAACGCCGGCAAGTCGACCTTCATGAACCTCCTGACCGGGGCGCGCACGCTGGTCGAGGATCGGCTGTTCGCGACCCTCGATCCCCTGGTGCGCCGCGCCGCGACCGCGGGCGGGCCCGACTACCTCCTGATCGACACGGTCGGTTTCATCCGGAAGCTGCCGCACCACCTGGTCGCCTCCTTCCGCAGCACTCTCGAGGAGGCCGCGGACGCCGATCTGCTGGTGCACGTGGTCGACGCGACCTCGGAGGCGATCGAAGATCACCTGGTGACGACGCGCGAAACGCTCGACAGCCTCGGGCTCGGAGATCGGCCGGTGCTCCTGGTGTTCAACAAGATCGACCGGGCGCCGCGTGGCGCCGTCGAGCGGCTGCTGGCGGCGTTTCCCGGCGCCGTCGCGGCCTCGGCGCTCGACCCGGCCGACGGGCGCCGGGTGAGCGAGGCGATCGTCGCCGCGCTCGGCCACGGACCGCTCGAGGAGACCGTCTCGGTCGCCGCGGGGGACACGGCGACGCTCTCGGCGCTGTTCCGCCTGGTGCGGGTGGTCGGCACCGACGTCCAGGACGGGCGGCTCGAAGTGCGCTACCGCGTCCGGCGGGAGGATCGCGAGCGGGTGGCGCGGATCCTCGCGGCGGCGGCGGGGCCGGGCGACCTGCGCCCGCGAGCGGCGGCGAACCTGCGGGGATCGCGACGGACGACCGCGGCGCCGCGGCCTCGGGCGGCGAAGCGATCCGCCCGGGCGGCGCGGCGGCCAGCGCCGGCGCGCGCCGGGAGACGGGTGTCGTGAACCCCCGCCGGAAGAGCCGCGCCCCGGCCCGAAGGAAACTCCGCGTCGCCGTCATCTTCGGCGGGCGGAGCGTCGAGCACGACGTGTCGCTGGTCTCGGCGAAGGCGATCATGGCCGCGCTCGATCCGAAGCGCTACGACGTGGTCCCGATCGCGATCGCGCGCGACGGGCGGTGGGAGCGGCGGGGAAGCGCGGCGCTTCTCCGCTCCAATCCGGAACTGGCGCGCATGCTCGGCGCATCGGCCTCGGGCCGGGGAAAGCCGGTCGACGTCGTCTTCCCGATCGTGCACGGCACCGGCGGCGAGGACGGCGCCCTGCAGGGCCTGCTCACCCTCGCCGGCCTGCCGTTCGTCGGGTCGGGTGTCCTGGGGTCGGCGCTGGGGATGGACAAGGCGGCGATGAAGGTCGCCTTCCAGGACGCCGGGTTGCCGATCGGCCGCTATCTCGTCCTGACCCGGCCGCAGTTCGATGCCGCGCCCGGTGATGCCGCCGCGCGCGCCGCGGCGCACTGCGGGCTGCCGTCGTTCGTGAAGCCGGCCAACGGGGGATCGAGCGTCGGCGTCTCGAAGGCGAAGGACGCGGCGGGGCTTCTGGCGGCGCTCCGGGTCGCGTTCCGTTACGACCGCAAGGTGCTGGTCGAGACCGCCGTCGACGCGCGTGAGATCGAGTGCAGCGTCCTGGGGAACGACGACCCGGAGGTCTCGGTCGCCGGCGAGATCGTTCCGGCGCACGAGTTCTACGACTACGACGCGAAGTACCATGACGAAGGATCGAGGCTGATCATCCCGGCGCCGCTGAGCGACGCCCAGGCGGCGCTCCTCCGCGACCTCGCGAAGCGCGCCTTCCAGTCGCTCGACCTCGCCGGCATGGCGCGGGTCGACTGCTTCCTGGATCGGGGCACCGGCGTCCTGTACCTGAACGAGGTGAACACCCTGCCGGGGTTCACGCCGATCAGCATGTACCCGAAGCTGTGGGAGGCGAGCGGCGTCCCGTTCCCGCGCCTGGTCGATCGGCTCATCCGGCTGGCGTTCGACCGGCATTCCCGGCAGGGGCGCCTCGTGACCGCCTTCCGGCGCGGGCGCGGTTGAGCGCGGGGCTTGACATTACCGGTTCGTCATCCTAGTTTTTCCCGGGGCCTCCAACGGTATGCTCGACACCAACGTCCTCGTCCTCAACCGCGTCTTCCAGGCGATCCAGGTCACCACCGTCCGCAAGGCGTTCTGCCTGCTGTACAAGGGGCATGTGCGGGTGGTGAACCCGGACTATTCGACCTGCGCCTGGGAGGACTGGGTCGACGTGCCGCCGCAGCCGCACGAGGAATCGATCGTCACCCCGACCTTGCGGGTGCGCATTCCGCGCGTCATCCTGCTCCTCGACTTCGATCGGCTGCCGCGCCACGAGGTGCGCTTCACGCGCAAGAACATCTTCTATCGCGACCGAAACCGCTGCCAGTACTGCGGCGGCCGCTTCCAGACGCGCGACCTGAATCTCGATCACGTCGTGCCGCTGTCGCGCGGCGGGAAGTCGACCTGGGAGAACGTCGTCTGCTGCTGCATCCCCTGCAACTCGCGCAAGGGCGGCCTGCTGCCGGAAGAGGCGGGGATGCGCCTCATTCAGACTCCGGCGCGCCCGCGCTGGCACCCGCTGGTGAAGATCTCGTTCACGTCGGGACACCACGACGCCTGGAAGAACTTCCTCGACGTGGTCTACTGGAACGCCGAGCTGCGCGAAGAGTGAGTCGCGCGCCGGTTTCCTGAGCGCCCGCCATGAACCAGGATCGCTACGACTACCGCAACACCCTCGGTCTCGCGGGACGCATCACGCCCGGCATCAAGGGGCTGATCATCGCGAACGTGGCGGTCTTCGCCCTGCAGACGGCGGCGCGCCTGATGGGGAAGGGGGACATCTCGACGATTTTCGGCCTGCACCCGGCCGTCGCGTTCGGTGACCTCTGGCTCTGGCAACCGGTCACCTACATGTTCCTGCATTCGCCGAACGGCCTGACGCACATCCTGTTCAACATGCTGTTCCTCTGGATGTTCGGCACCGAGGTGGAGCGCGCCTGGGGGACGAAGGCGTTCCTGCGCTACTACTTCATCTGCGGCATCGGCGGGGCGCTGACGACGTCGCTCCTCTTCTGGGACAGCACGACGATCGGCGCGTCCGGCGCGGTCTTCGGGGTGATGCTGGCGTACGGGATGATGTTTCCGAACCGCCAGATCCTTTTCTGGTTCCTCTTTCCGATGCGCGCCATCAGCTTCGTCCTTCTGTGCATCGGAATCGAGGTCTTCTCGCTGCTGAGTCTCGAGGACGGCGTGGCGCACATCGCCCATCTCGGGGGGATGTTCTTCGGATATCTCTACATGAAGCGGGCGTGGCAGATGGGCCCGTTTCTGAAGGATCTGCGCTGGAAGTTCCGGCGGCGGCGGTTCAAGGTCGTCGACCGACCCGACCGGCGCTATCCCTTCCACTGATCCGGCGCGCGGGAGCGCCGGGCTTCGATCAGCGGCAGATCTGGCGCAGGTAGCGCTCGCCGATCGCCGAGACGGCGGCCTTCCGATCGATCTCCGGTCCGAGCCTGAACTCCCCGACCAGGGACGAGCGCCCGGCACCGTCGAAGGCCAGCACGCTCACCGAGTCGTCCGAAGCGGCGGCGAGAATCTGGCTGCTGCATCCCGGATGCGAGGCGACCGCCAGGTTGTTCTTCGACGTTCCGCCGGTGGAGAGCACGACGGGAGCGTCGCTGCCGCCCTCGAGCCCCATGCGCGGCGGCAGGCCGTTGTGAGATCCGCTCCCGCCTCCGGCCGGAGGCGCCGGAAGGCAGGGCTGCACCGGAGCCGCGGCGTCGCAATAGACGAGGATGACCGGTGCGTCGGAGCCCCCTTCGGGGCGGGGATCGCTGCCGCGGCGGCTCCCGAGGGTGACCGGTTGCGGCACCGCGTGCAGGTTCCCCGACTCCGGGTCGAACGGCGCGTAAAAGAGGCGGCCGTGGTCATCCACCCAGAACAGGACCGATCCGGTGCTCGAGATCCCGGCGACCGGCGCCAGGTCGTCGCCCGTGCCGAACGTCATCGGGCGCGGGCTCGACCAGTGGTTGCCGACGAATTTCGACCAGACCAGCTTGCGCGAGAAGCCGTCGTCCAGGCTCCAGATCAGGATCGGCGCCCCGGATCGAGGCGCCGTCAGGAGCACCGAGCCGGCATCGAATCCCGCCCCCGGGGCATACGCCATCGGGAGCGTCCCCAGGCCTCGATCCCTCGGCGCGGCCGAGGCCACGACCGACAACGCCATCCCGGCGACGGCCAGTCCCGCCATCACCGCCCAGCGACGCGAAAGCCTCATCATTCCGCCCATGGCAGACCCCTTAGACCGGGTTCTTCAGGTTGATGATGCTGCTCACATCGAAGGTGCGCAAGAAATCCTTGATCACCGGCACTTCCGGGTAGAACTCCTGCAACCGGTCGAAGTAGCGGTCGCTCACGACGTCGTCGCCCATGAGCAGGTGCGTCTCGCCGAGCAGGTAGTAGCAGTTCTTCTGGATGTCGCGGTAGTCCTGCTTGAGCGCGACCTCGAGCGACTTCTCGCCATGCTCACGGGCCCGCGGCAGGTCCTTCAACTGCATGTAGGCGAAGCAGAGATCCTGATGGCACTCCGCCAGGCAGCGGGTGTTGTCGTTGCGCAGGGCGATCTGCTGCGCTTCGAGGATGATCGCCACCCCCTGGCGATACCGCTTCTTCAGGAGGAGGCAGTAGCCGAGGTTTTCCTTGATGTAGTCGACCGGGTAGGCGGTCCCCAGCCCCCCCTTCTCGCCCAACTCGAGCGCGAAGCGGTACTCCGCCACGGCATCGTCGAGATAGGACATGTTCATGTAGATGTTGCCGAGCAGGTTGTGGCAGGTGGCGCGCCACGACACGTTGTCGAGGTTCTCGCAGGCGCGCATCGCCCGGCGCGCATACAGCAGCGCCCGGTCGAGCCTTCCCTGGCGTCGAAGGGCGCTCGCCAGGTTCGACGACGTGACGAAGATGGTCTGCGGGTCCCGGGTCTTGAGGAGGATCTCGCGGAGGCCCTTCTCGGCCTCCTTGATCTGCCCGGCCGCCAGGCGCGCCGTGCTCAGGTTCAGGAGCGCCTTCACGTTGAGCGCCGCGTCCTGGAGGTCTTCCGCCAGGCGCACGGCGCGCTCGAAATTCTCGATCGCGCGGCGGAAATCGCCGCGCCGCACCAGGATATTGCCTTCCGCCGTCAGGTCCGAATAGGAGGCCAGGCGGTCCCCGTCCATCGCTCTGCTCCCTCAGTTCCCCTTGCGGTTTCCGAGTCGATCCTCGAACTGCAGCTTGAACTGCATGTAGTCGAGAGCCTCTTCCTGGCAACGCGGGCTGAGGCGGTGGAACAGCCTCAGCACCTCGGCGTCCCTCTCCCTGAGGGCGCCGGGAACTTCCTCGTGGAAGAATTCGGCGATGTTCATCTCGAAGACGGAAAGGATACGGAACAGCGTCTCGAGACTGACCTTGTACTCGCCGTTTTCCATGCGACACAGGTCGGACTGCTGGATGCCGATGCGGGCCGCGAGATCCGCCTGGGTCAGATCACGATCCTTGCGGAGTGCACGGATTCTGGACCCGACGAGCAGGGACTGCTTCTTGAATTTAGCTGTAATCATGCGGTTTCCATCCTGTCCATATCAGCAAAACCATTGACGGTTAAGGGTTTCATTGACATGGCCTCAAAGCAAAAAACTCTTGACAGTGTTGCCGCCGAAACATATACTGCCGTTGTCAGCTCGCACACGGAATCCATTCGCTGCGTCAAAAAATCGAGAGATGAAGCGACGAGAGGCGGCGCGAATGTCGGCTTCCATCCTGCCCGGAACCTCATGGATGGTGCCCTCCAACGCGCTACCGGGACTGGGGTCGGCGGAGGCCCTGTGGTCCCTGCCACTCGTGGAGCCTCCGCGGCTCCAAAAATTTGACGAAATGTATTGCGATAATACAATAAAGTCAAGGTAAAAGACTTCAGAAGCCCGACTCCGGAAGTGAGCGGGGCGGGAGGAGGTCCCAGGCCTATGGCGAAGGGTTCCGCCGACCGAAGCACCTGCGTCTCGAAGTACCTGCAGGAGATCAGCGAATACCCGCTCCTGACCAAGGAGCAAGAGCATGCCATCGCCCGACGCATGAACGAAGCGGCGTCGGGCGACCCCACGTACCACGACCTCGTCAAGTCGAACCTCAGCTTTGTCGTCAAGATCGCCAGTGAATACAAGAACATGGGTCTCCCGTTCGAGGATCTCCTGAACGAGGGGAACATCGGCCTGATCGAGGCCGCCCATCACTTCGACCCCACCCGCGGCACCAAGTTCATCACCTACGCCATCTGGTGGATCCGCAAGTCGATCCTCAAGGCGCTGTCGCAGCACGCCGCGATGGTGCGCATTCCCAACTACCAGCTCAAGAAGGTCCGCAACGTGAAAAACACGGGGCGGATGCTGTCGCGCGAGCTGGGACGCGAGGCCGATCGGGAAGAGATCTCGAAGGAGCTGCGGGTCACCATCGCCAAGATCGACGAAATCCTGCAGATGAAGATGCGGGAGATGTCGCTCGACGACAAGGTGGGCCGCGACAAGGACACGCCGATCTCCGACTATCTCGTCGACGGGCGCTCGGTGAACCCCGAGGACGAGCTGATCAAGCACGAGAACCATGGGCTGATCCGGCTGGCGCTCCGGAACCTGACCGACCAGGAGCAGACCGTCATCATCAACCGGTTCGGCCTCGAGGGCGGCCGCATCTTCACGCTCAAGGAGATCGGCGAAAAGCTCGGGGTTTCACGCGAACGCGTCCGCCAGATCGAAAGCCAGGCGAAGAAACGACTCAAGAAGAACATCGCGAAGCACCAGCGTCACGAATCGGGCTCGCGGAACGGCTCGAGCCGCAAGGCGCGCGTCGAAGCACTGCCGCACGCGCACCCGCCGGCCGACGTCAGCCACTGACACCGGGTTTCCCTCGTCGCGGCCCGCGTCGCGCTTTTGCGCGGCGCGGGCCGCTGTGTTAGCCTTCAACCCTTCGGGCGGCCGCCGCGCCGCCGGCCGGGGCTCCAGATGAGGCTGACGCGGGATCAGGTCGGGTACGTCTCCCAGCAGATCGTGCGGGGACTTCTGCGCGACGGTTTCATCACCACCGATCACCCCGAGCCCCTCATCGACGCCGTCGCCCAGGTCGTGACCGCCGACTTCGAGGCCGAGGACCGCCTCAACGACGAAGTCCGCGAGATGCTCAAGAACTTCGCCGACGAGATCAGCCGCAGCTCCCTCAACTACCAGGAGCTCTTCCGCAAGGCGAAAGCCAAGCTCGCGAAAGAGCGGAAAATGGTGATCTGACGGCATGCGCCTGAGTCACGAGCGCTGCGTCCACCTGTCGCACCTGGTGGTGAACCTGATCGAGGACGACGATCAGGTCGAGATCCTCGAGGACCCGAACGACATCCGCCTGAAGATCCTCCAGATCCTGGAAGGGGAGATGGCCCGCCAGGAGGAGATGGAGGAGGGCATCAGAAAGCGCATCGCGACCCAGCGGCGGGACATCCCCGAGGGGAGCGCCGAGTGGGAAATCCTTTTCCGGAAGTACTACGAAGACGAACTGAAGAAGGTCCGTCGGGTGCGCGAGTAGCTCGGCACCGCCGCGCCGGCGCCCGGTCCCGCGCCGTCCCGAACGCCCACCTCACGTGAATCCGCCGCGCACGCTCGTCGTCGGAACCGCCGGGCACATCGACCACGGCAAGAGCGCTCTCGTGCGCGCCCTCACCGGGATCGACCCGGACCGGCTGAAGGAGGAGCAGGAGCGGGGGATCACCATCGATCTCGGCTTCGCGCACATGACGCTCGAGGACGGCACGCGCGTCGGCTTCGTCGACGTGCCCGGGCACGAGCGCTTCGTGCGCAACATGCTCGCGGGCGTGGGCGGCATCGACCTGGTGCTGCTGGTGATCGCCGCGGACGAATCGATCAAGCCGCAGACCTGCGAGCACTTCGACATCTGCCGGCTGCTCCGGATCCAGCGCGGGCTCGTGGTGCTGACCAAATCGGACCTGGTCGATGCCGACATGCTCGACCTGGTGCGGCTCGAAGTGCGCGAGTTCGTGGCGGGTTCCTTTCTCGAGGGCGCGCCGATCGTTCCGGTGAGCAGCGTCACCGGAGCGGGACTTCCGGATCTGCGCGCCGCGCTCGCGCAGGAAGCGGCGCGCCTCCGGGAGCGGCCGGGGGCGGGTCTTCCGCGCCTGCCGATCGATCGGGCCTTCTCGATCAAGGGATTCGGGACGGTCGTGACGGGGACGCTTCTTTCGGGCACGCTCCGCACCGGTCAGGAGGTCGTCCTGCAGCCGCGCGGCCAGGCGGGGCGGGTGCGGGGGCTTCAGGTCCATGGCCGCCCGGTCGAGCGCGCCGCGCCCGGACAGCGGGTCGCGGTGAATCTCCAGGGGATCGAGGTCGCGGCGATCGAGCGCGGCGACGTCCTGACGGAGCCGGGCGTTCTGGAGCCGACCCGGCTGCTCGACGTTTCACTCGAGCTCCTGCCGACTGCGGGAGCGCCGCTCAAGGACCTCGCCCGCGTCGGATTCCATCTCCTGACCCTCGATTCGCCGGCGCGGCTCAAGCTGGTCGAGGGCGGCGCCCTGGCGCCGGGCGCGGTCGCCGCGGCGCAGCTGCGGACGACCCGGCCGGTCGTCGCCTTGCCCGGCGATCGCTTCATCCTGCGGCGCCCCTCGCCGGCGATGACCATCGCGGGCGGGGTGATCCTGCACAACGCGCCGTCAAAACTTCGCGGCCACGCGCCGGAACTGGCCGCCCGCTACGAGCGGCTCGCGGGCGCGTCGCCCACGGGTCTCCTGCGTCTGCTGGTCCTCGAGGCGGGCCCCTCGGGGATCGACGCGGCGACTCTCCGCGCCCGCACCGGTCTCGGACACGACGCCGTCTCGGAGGGACTCGAGGCCGAGGTGCGATCGGGGGCGGTGCGCGCGCTGGCGACGACGCCGCGACGGTTTCTCGATTCGGACGCGGCCGCCGGCCTCGAGCGCGACGTGATCGCGCGGCTCGAGGATTTTCATCGCCGCGAGCCGCTCCGCGAGGGGTTGCCGCGCGAGGAAATCCGAACGCGCGTGTTCGCGCGCAGCCACGCGGACGTCTTCCGCGCCGTGCTGGCGGCACTCGTGACCCGGGGCGCCGTGCGCGCCGAGAAGGAGTGGATCGCTCTCGCCGGGCACCAGGTGTCGCTCTCGGCGGACGAGACGCGTCTGGTCGACGGTCTCGACCAGGCCTACCGTCAGGCCGGCACCAATCCGCCCGAGCTCTCGGACGCGGCGCGCGCGCTGGGGGTCGACGCACGGCGCGTCGAGCGTCTGGCGCATCTGCTGCTTTCGCGCGGGCGCCTGGCGCGCATCCCGGACGGCAAGTTATTCCACGCCGAGACGCTCGCCGATCTGAAGCGCCGGCTCTGGGAGTGGCGGGCGCGCACTCCGACCATCGACATCGCCGAATTCAAGGAGCTCTCCGGAACCAGTCGCAAACACGCGATCCCGCTCCTCGAGTACTTCGATCAGACGCGGGTGACGCAGCGCGAGGGGAGCCGGCGTCGCATCCTCGAGCCGCCCCGGGGCGCCGATTGACACCCCGGGAGGGGGTGTCTAAGATGACGGTGAGGTGACCATCCATGGGCTCCATCGGAATTACCGAGTTGTTGTTGATTCTGGTCATCGTCCTGCTGATCTTCGGCGGACGGAAGATCCCCGAGTTGGCGCGCGGTCTGGGTGAGGGAATCCGCAACTTCCGCCACGCGATGCGCGACGACCCGGAAGAGAAGAAGGATCGACCGAGCTAGGCCAGGGACCCCTCGGCCCGCGCCGCCCATGGCAGGAGCGACGCCCCCCTCCGCGCAGGTCCTCGAAGAGGTCGCCTTTCAGCGGCACGCAGTCTCCCGTCTGCGCCGCGAAATCCGCCACGTCGATCGCAACAGCCGGCGCCGTTACATCCGCGAGTTCCACGCCGACTACCATCGGGCGGAGGCGGTGTCGTCGTGGGACGATCTGGTCATCGCCTGCTACAAGGCCGACGTCGTCCTGATCGGCGACTATCACGCGCTCCCGGAATCACAGGAGTGCGCCGCGCGCCTCCTCGAGGCGATCGCCGAACGTTCCAGCCGCACGGTCCTCGCGCTCGAGATGGTCTACGGACGGCATCAGCGTGCCCTCGACGCCTACATGCGCGGCGCCATGCACGAGGACGATTTCCTGCGCGCGGTGCGCTACGAGGTCGACTGGGGATATGACTGGCCGTCGTTCCGGCGACTCCTCGACGTGGCCCGCCGGCACGACATGCCGGTCTACGGCGCCGACTGCGGGCCGCGCTCGGGGTTCCGGTCGATCCGCCGCCGGGATCGCTACGCCGCCGATCGCCTGACGCAGGTGCTCGGGTCGCACCCCGGAGCGCGCGTGGTGGTGGTCTTCGGCGAATCGCACCTGGCGCGCGGCCACCTGCCGCTGCAGCTGACCCGCCGGCTTCGCCAGGCGGGCCTCGAGAAGCGGACCGTCGTGGTCCTCCAGAATCTCGAAGACGTCGCGTGGGGGCTGGCGGAGGCGGGGCAGGCCGTCCCCGACGTGGCACGCCTGGCCGCGGACGCCTTCTGCGTCTTCAACGCCAGCCCGATCGCCAAGTACGAGGCCTACCGCCGGCTGGTCGAGGCCTGGAACGAAGAGGAGCCGGACAGCCCCGTCGACCTCACCTCGACCGTGCACGGCATCATCGATCTCATTCTGAAGTTCCTGCGGGTGGACAAGTTCGCCTGCAAGGTCCGGGTCGCGGAGGGAAGGCGCGAGCCGCTGGTCGATCTCTTCCCCGAGGTCCACTCCGGCCTCGAGCCCGAGGACCTGCGCGGCGTCCTGGAGGCCGGCGGACTCGACTCCGACGGCATCGCCGAGGTCGCGGAGCACGTCGGTCGCGAAGGCTCCTGCTACGTGCCGCGACTCAACGCGGTCTTCATCGGGACGTTCAATCTCGCGCATGCCGGCGAGGAGGCGGGGCACTTCGTCAACCAGGTGCTCAAGGGGGAGATCCAGTCGGGGACGCCGGCCTTCCTCGCGCAGCACGACCTCTTCTACACCGGGGTCCTCGAGGAGGCGCTCGGCTTCTTCGGCTCGAAACTGGTCGACCCGTCGCGCAATCACTTCTTCGAGAGCGATTTCTACCAGTACTACCGCAAGGATCCCGAGGTGATCCGCGCGCACACGCGCTACGAGCCGGAGGAGTTCAACGCCATCATCGACTTCGTGCTGCTGCACAAGAAGTTCGAGCAGACTTACGAGCGCTACGCCGACGTGCCGCCGCCGCTGCTCGAGGGGATCCGCTCGGGGCCGGTGCGCGCCAACGTCCTGGTGCATGAACTCGGCTACTTCCTGGGCCAGCAGATGCACGACGCCTACCGCGCCGGCATCCTGTCGCGCGCCGAGATCCTGGAACTTTTCCGCGCGTCGTTTCTCGAGACCGGCAGCGCCCTGCAGCGCTACCTCGACCTGACCCGGCAGGTCGCC